>JAKSCZ010000644.1 GCA_022360335.1 Pseudomonadota bacterium | reverse complement strand
CTCTCGGGCGCGGCGTCGTTGTTGCTGGTGCTCGTCATCGCCCTCGCCGTCACGCTGAGTTATACGGCGCCCTGTGCGCCGGCGCAGTCCGCCGACGGCGACGGGGAGACCGCCAGAGCCTTCGTCCACGGCTGCTACGGTTCACCCGACGTCCTCGAACTGGTCGAACTGCACGTTCCGGAGCCCGCCGCCGCCGACGTTCTGATCCGCGTCCGGGCCGCATCGGTCAATCCCTACGACTGGCACCACCTCAGGGGCTCGCCCTATCTGATGCGGCTCGGGACCGGTATCGGGTCGCCGGCGCAGCCGCGGCTCGGCACGGACTTCGCGGGCGTCGTGGAAGCCGTCGGCAAGGACGTGAGCCGTTTCGTCCCCGGCGACCGGGTTTTCGGCGGCGCGACGGGTGCTTTCGGCGAATACGTGACCGTCTCCGGCGCCGGGTCCGTCGCGCACCTGCCGGACGGGGTGTCGTTCGAGCAGGCGGCTGCGCTGCCGATCGCCGCGACTACCGCGCTGCAGGCGCTGCGCGACAGAGGGGGCCTGCGGCCGGGACGGAAAGTCCTCATCAACGGTGCCTCCGGCGGCGTCGGCACCTTTGCCGTGCAGATTGCGAAATCGATGGGCGCCGAGGTCCACGGCGTGTGCAGCACGCGCAACGTCGAACTCGTGCGCTCGCTCGGGGCCGATCGCGTGTTCGACTACACGCAGGAAAACTACACCGGCAGCGGCGAGACCTACGACGTCATCGTCGACATGGTCGGCAACCACCCGATTCGCGCCAACCTGCGTGTCCTGGCGCCCGACGGCCGGCTGGTCATCGTCGGCGGGCCGAAAGGTAACTGGTTCGCCCCGCTCAGGCGTCCCCTGGGCGCGCTGCTGACGGCCCCGTTCGTCGACCAGCAGCTCGTGACGATGATCGCCGGCCTCGATGGCGACGATCTCGCAGCGCTGGCCGCGATGGTCGAGGACGGCAGCGTCAGGCCGGTCATCGACCGGCGATTCGCCTTGCCCGCCGTTCCGGACGCGATCCGCTATTCGGAGACCGGCCGCGCGCGCGGAAAGATCGTCATCAATATCGAATAAGTTCCTGATAGTCCTGGTATTCACCAGCGGCGCTACGTTGAGTACGTATTGCGCCTGGCCATCGTTCGGGTATACATGGGGCGTGCGTACTATGTACAATGTATATACTCAGGCGCGACAGGAGGTCGGCGATGAGAGGACTGTTTCGAAACAAGGGAGTAACGTTCGCGGCGTTTCTGAGCGCCGTCTCCGGCCTTGCGGGCTGCGCCACGAACGTGTCCGACATCGGTCACCCCGCTACGGAGGGTGCGCTCGTCTTCGGCAAGCTCGAGCTCGTCAGGAACGATGAGCGGGTGGCGATAAGCGACGGCCTGTTCGGCAACGCGCCGGTGATCCATCTCGTCCGGAGCGGCGACCACGAACGTCTGACCGGCAGGGTCGGGCAGGACGGCGAGTTCGCCTGGCGGCTGGAGCCCGGCGATTACCGGGTCTCGAAGATCAGCTTCAACAACAACGGCGATCGTGTCGAGACCGGCTTCCGCTTCCGCGTTTCCGTCGACCGGGATTCTGAGCTCATCTACGTCGGGACGCTCAGGCTGGTCACCCGGTTTTTCGCCGGCTACTACGGCGTCGACGGCGTCGTCGGCTACTCCGTCAGAAACGACTGCCCGCGTGACTGCGGCGGCAGGATCGAAGAACTCGGCATGACCGAGGTCGAACCGATGGTCGCCCTGTTGCGCTAGCGGGCGGTCGGGAAGAGAATCGCACGCAGACCGCGGCACCGGATCCGGTGCCGCGGTTTTCTTTGTCATTCCCCGGTAACAGGACCGTAATACCCTCTACGGGCTGAAATCCGAGGCTTTTGCGCATGGGGTATTTTGAGCTCGCCGTCGGGCTGTTGTTCCTGCTCGCCATCGTCGATCTGAGCGTTGGCGTCAGCAACGATGCCGTCAACTTCCTGAACTCCGCGATCGGCAGTCGCGTGACGAGCCGGCGCGTGATCCTGATCATCGCGGGCCTCGGCGTCCTCGCCGGGTCCCTGTTCTCGTCGGGCATCATGGAGGTCGCGCGCAAAGGCATCTTCAACCCGGAGATGTTCGTCTTCGCGGACATCATGGTCATCTTCCTTGCCGTCATGCTCGCCGACGTGCTGTTGCTCGATCTCTTCAACACCTTTGCTCTGCCGACGTCGACGACCGTGTCCATCGT
>JAKSCZ010000438.1 GCA_022360335.1 Pseudomonadota bacterium | reverse complement strand
TTACGGGCCGCAAGGTGTTCGAATCGGAAGCGCACAGGGTGGTCGTGCTGCCGATTCCGGCGCCGCCGCCCGATCATTCCGATGCCGCATGGCTGCCGGCTCGCGACGTACGGCTCGAGGAGGAATGGTCGCGGCCGCCCGGCGAGATGGGGGCGGGCGAGCCCGTAACGCGCGTCGTGTCGTTGAGCGCGCTCGGCCAGATCGAGACGCAACTGCCGGCGCCCGAGGCGCCCGACGTGGACGGCCTGAACATCTACGCGGACAAGCCCGAACTCGGCCGCGTGCTCGAATCCGGCGGTATACGCGGCGTGCGCCGCGACGAGTACGCGATCATCGGGCTCGCCGCCGGCGAACCGGAACTGCCTGCGATCAGCGTGCCGTGGTGGGACGTCGAAGCCGGTGCGTGGAAGGTCGCGAGCCTTCCCGCGCGCACCTTGACGGTTGCGGGCGCCGAACGGCAGGTGACGTCGCCGCCGCCCGTATCCGGCAATCCGGTCGAGGCGGCCGGCCGGGATGCGGGTGTGCAGAGCGATTCGGCGTCCGCCGCGGGCAGCGAGGCCGTCGTCGCCGTGAATGCGTTCTGGCAACGCGCGGCCGAGTTGCTCGGTGTGTTGTGGCTGCTGACGGTCGCCGCGTGGTGGTGGTCGTCGCGTTCCGCGCCGCGCCGCGGTCGCACGACACGCGCACCGAAAGAGCCGCCCGTGCACAAGCAGCAGACCCGGCTGCTCAAGACGGCACGCAGCGCCGCGGCTGCCGGCGACGGCGCCGGCGTTCGCCGGGCCATGCTCGAATGGGGCAGGCTGCAATGGCCGCAAGGCGCGCCGCGCAGCATCGGCGAGCTGGCCGGTCGCGTCGAGGTACCGCTCAGCGACGAGTTGCGCAAACTGTCGGCCGCGAGCTACGGACCCCAAGGCGGCACATTCGACGGTGACGTGCTCGCACGGGCACTCAAGTCGGTGAAGGTAGTTGCCGCGTTCGGCGATCGCGACATAGCCGGGATCTTGCCTCCGCTCATGCCCACCGACGTCAAGACGTCGGGTCCGCTTGCCTGAACGTTCCGGCGTCAGGAATCGGCGCAGGCGACAACCGAAAAGGTCGTACCGGGTTCGCCGAAAACGTCAACGTGGTATTTGCCCCACGAGGCGGGTATTCGCCAGGCCACCTGCTCGGAGATCGCGGATTCGTATCGTTTGTGATTGCATCTCATAGCAAGCGATGTGAGCTTGCCGGCGACATCCAGAAATTCGAAGCTTCGTCACGCAGCTTGTCGATTCCGGGCTTGTGAAATCGGGATCGAGCGCAACATGATGAATACCTGGTTGCGGGACTGCCAGGTGGGTTGGCCATCGACGGTTGCCGGTTCGAATCGCCACTCGGAAACTGTATTTTTGGCCGCTTTTTCGAATCTGTCGCTCGCCATCGAATCGACAATCGAGACGTTCTGCGGCTTACCCGATTCGTCAATGCAGTACGCAACCTGTACCCAGGCCTCGCGCGAACTCCTGACCTCGACAATCGGGTACCTCGGGGGACCGCGTTCGATGAGTTTGGTCGGTATGTAGGTGCGGGACGACTCAATGACCGAGTCGACGGCGCGTGCAGCGTCTTCCGCAGCGGCGGCGGACAGGGGCAGGAATGCACCCAGAAGGATGACTTGCCAACGTCGCATCGTGCTGCCCTCCCCGAGTTGCGAACACCAAAGCATGTTACCAGTGTCCGCTGTTCTCCATCGAGGCCCAGGGTTCCTGCGTCGGCAGAGCGCTACCCTTCTGCAGCAGCTCGATAGAGATGTTGTCGGGTGAGCGAACGAACGCCATGCGGCCGTCGCGCGGTGGGCGGTTGATCGTGACACCCGCGTCCATGAGCTTCTGGCACAGCCCGTAGATGTCGTCGACCTCGTAGGCAAGATGCCCGAAGTTGCGGCCTTCGCCGTAGTCTTCCGGGTCCCAGTTGTGCGTCAGCTCGACCTGCGCGTTCTCGTCCCCCGGCGCGGCAAGAAAGATCAGCGTGAAACGACCCTGCTCGCTTTCGTGGCGGCGCAACTCGACGAGACCGAGCTTGTCGCAATAGAAGTCGAGCGATGCGTCGACGTCGCTGACACGTACCATGGTGTGAAGGTATTTCATTGCCTTGCTCCTTGCGTGAACGGAGCCCACAATGATGTCACCAATGAACGGCATTCGCACGATTACGCTCGATCTCGACGACACGCTCTGGGACGTTCACCCGGTGATCCGGCGTGCCGAGATTCGGCTGTACGATTGGTTGGGCGAGCACTATCCGCGCATTACCGAGATGTTCGCCATCGAGGAGATGCGCATCCTGCGCGACAAGGTGCTGGAGAGGCATGCCGACAAGGTGCACGATCTGACGTTTCTCCGCCATACGGTGCTGACGGAGGCGGCCGATGCGGCCGGCTACGCGGCGTTCGCCGTGGAGGAAGCCTTCGCCGTGTTCGACGAGGTGCGTAACGACGTCGAAATGTACCCCGAATCGCGACCGGCGCTGGAGACGCTGGGCAAGCGATTCACGCTGATTGCCGTGACCAACGGCAACGCCAATCTCGAGGTGATCGGCATCGACGGATTGTTCGATGGTCACGTCAATGCCGCCATGGCCGGGGCCGCCAAACCGGCGCGGCCGATCTTCGATGCGGCCGTTGCGATGGGCGGCGCGTCGGCGGCGGAGACCGTCCACGTCGGCGACCAGCCCCTGATCGACGTGCACGGCGCCCGCGAAGCCGGACTGCGTGCCGTCTGGGTCAACCGCAACGGTGGCGAGTGGCCGGAGGAGTACGAGGCGCCCGAAGCGACTGTCGCACACGTCGGCGAACTCGTGGAACTGCTGGGTGCCGGACTGCCGTGAGCGGACGCGGACACCCGCTGATCGTCTACATCCCCGGCCTGCTCCCGAAGCCGGAGCCGGACGTGCACCGCGACGCGCTGCTGCGATGCATGCTGACCGGCGTCCGCCGTGTGGACTCGGATGTGGCGGCTGCGATCGAGATGACGCCAGGGTCCTTCGACGTCGTCTCGTGGACCTACGACTTCTATCGCGCGCACCGCGACTTCTCGCTTGACGCCGATGCGGTCGACGCAGTCGTAGCGCAGGAACGCGCGAGCGCCACGGACATTGCCGAGGCGACGTCATGGTTGCGCCGGTTCGCGCGCTGGATCTACAGGCTCGGGGACCTGCTGCCGTTCCTGATCCCGCACGTTGCCAACGAGCGCATGGAAGTGCACCTCAGGGATCTGCGTCGCTACCTGAGCGACGACAAGGGCATCGCGCAGCACACGCGGCGCATGCTGAAGGCCGCGCTGCGGGCGGCCGGCAACGGCCGCCGTCCCGTCCTGCTCATCGCACACAGTATGGGCTCGGTGATCGCCTACGACAGCCTCTGGGAGCTGACGCACGTCGACCGGGAGCGTGCGCGCGTCGACCTGCTGCTGACGATGGGCAGTCCGCTCGGTCAACGCTACATGCAGAAACGCCTGAAAGGCGCCGCCCGGACGGGCCGTGGCCGGTTCCCGCACAACGTCCGGTGCTGGAAGAACCTGGCGGCCGTCGGCGACCTGACGGCCCTCGATCGTGATCTCGCCGATGACTTCGGGGAGATGCTCGAACTCGGCCTCGTGGAGCGCTTCGAAGACGAGTCCGTCTTCACGTACTTCCGACTCGACGGCGTGCTCAACGTGCACGCCGAATACGGCTATCTCGTCAACGAAAGGACCGCACACGCCATCGCCGAATGGTGGCGCACCGCCGCAGTGTGAACAGGCCTTAGCTCGCGGCCGGGGTCGGTTTGATGACGATGTCGATGCGCCGATTGCGCGCGCGGCCGGCGGCCGTCTCGTTGCTTGCCACCGGGCGCGTCTCCCCGTAACCCGTCGCGATCAGGCGGTAGGTGGGGATCCGCATCGCATTGATCATGTATTGCTGCACCGACTCGGCGCGCTCCTGGGAGAGCTTCTGGTTGAGCTCGTCGCCGCCGTGCGAGTCGGTGTGACCCTCGATGATCAGCTCGCTGCGCGGGAACACGTCGATGGCTTTCTCGACCTTGGCGAGCAAGTCGAAGTTGTCGGGCCTCAGTTGCGCCGCGCC
>JAKSCZ010000128.1 GCA_022360335.1 Pseudomonadota bacterium | reverse complement strand
TCGGCGAAGTCGGCGCCGCCTTCGAGCTCGGCGATCAGGGCAATCGCTTCGCCCTGCGTCTCGACGAGAATATGACGCGCCTTGTATTCCCGCCCGGGCGCCGCCGTCTGTTCGTCGTACAGCGTGCGCATCTCCTCGTCCGTTGCCTGGTTCGCGGCAACGAACTCCGTCGCCAGGGCCTGGGCGAGCATCGCCCGGGACTGCAGCTCCAGCTGCGCCGCGATACGCGGGCTCTCCCGGAGTTCCTGCGCCCGTGGCTGGTTCGAAAGCAGGTAGATATCCGTGAGTTCGTTGCGAAGCGCCTCGATCTCCTCCGGCGTGGCCTGCGCCGCCGGGCGTTGCAGGCGGGACTGCAGGTACACGTCGAAAACGTTCGGGTTGATAGCGATGCCGGGCGCCTCCTGGGCGTACGGCGAGCCGGCGGCTGAAAGCCCGGCAATGCCGGCGAGCAAGGCAGAGCGGAGTGCGCCGGCATATCCGGCCGGTCTGGAGAGCTTCATAGTGGGTCCTCGTGGCGGCGTCCGGTGTATTGTCTAGGTCGTCGGTTCGCTCGCATCGATGCGCAGCGCGTGGATGTCGGTCTGCATCATCGAAGCGAGCGCATCGTACACCATGCGGTGGCGGGCCAGCGGACGCTTGCCGGCAAATGCCTCCGCGACGATCGTGACGTCGAAGTGCCCCGCACCGTCGCGCGCGCCCTCGTGACCTGCGTGAAGGTGGCTCTGATCCTTGACGAGGAGATGCGCCGGCGAGAACGCATCCGTCAGCAGGGCCTCGATCCTTGCGACCCGGTCGGCAGTCACGGCAGGACCTGCCTGAACGGCTTGACCGTCACCTTGCCGTACACGCCGGCCGTAACGTAGGGATCCTCCCCGGCCCAGGTGCGCGCATCGTCCAGCGAATCGAAGTCGGCGACGACGAGGCTGCCGGTGAAACCCGCCGGGCCCGGGTCGGCGGCATCGACGGCCGGATGGGGGCCGGCGATCAACAGTCGTCCCGCGTCCGCGAGAAGGCGTATTCGGGCCAGGTGCGCCGAACGCGCTGCGCGTCGCTTGTCGAGAGAATCCCGTACGTCTTCGCTGAGGATCGCGTACCACATGCCAGGCCCTAGTCGCCTGTCCCGGATTCGGTTTCGCCGTCGCCGATGACGTTCGCGATCCACAGGGTCTGGACGAGCATGAATGCGAACGTCAGGGCCATCAGCCCGAATACCTTGAAGGTTCCCCAGGTCTTCTCCGAGTAGTTGTAGGCGACGTATAGGTTGAGCAGCCCCGCGAACACGAAGAAGGCGACCCATACGTGGTTCAGGCGTATCCACTGCGACGGCGTCACCTTCTCCAGGTTCAGCCCCTCGACCAGACCGAAAAAGCGCTCGGCGAGCGGCTTCTCGCCGATCCAGGCGCTCAACAGGAAGGCGACGGCGACGGCCCAGTAGAATGCCGTCGGTTTCCAGTAGGTGAAATAGGGGTTCCGGAAGTACAGCGTCAGGGCGCCGAAGGCGAGGGCGAATACGGTCGACCACAGGTACATCCGGTCGAGCCTGCCCGTCCGGATCGTCTTGACCGCGAGCCCGATCGGCATGGCGATCATCAGTACGACGACGGCCGCGTAGATGTCCTTGAGGATCAGCGTCCCCAGGAACGCCAGCAGCGGCAGGAATTCGAACAGCGTATTCATGACGGTCGGGAATGATAGCCTAAGGCGGAGGCTATGCGCGAGGAGACGGCTCGCCTACAATCCGCGCGTGGCCAAACTGATCGAAGTCCATCCTGCCGATCCGCAACCGCGGCGCGTGAAGAAGATCGTCGAGCGCGTGCGCGAAGGCGCGCTGATCGCTTACCCGACCGACTCGAGCTACGCGTTCGGCTGCCGCATCGGCGACAGGAAGGCGACCCGGCGCATTCACCGAATTCGTCGCACGGACAAGAAGCACAATTTCACGCTCGTCTGTGCCGATCTGTCCGAGATCAGCGTTTACGCGCGCGTCGAGAACTGGGCTTATCGCCTGATCAAGTCGCTGACGCCCGGCCCGTACACCTTCGTCCTGCCCGCCACCCGGCAGCTGCCGAAAATACTGGCGAACCCGAAGCGCCGCACTATCGGTATCCGCGTACCCGATCATCCGCTGGTCGGCGCGATGCTGGCGGAACTCGGAGAGCCCGTCATGAGTTCCACGCTCACGCTGCCGGGCGACGACCGCCCGATGACGGATCCCGTCGAGATCGACGAGCGTATCGGGCACCAGATCGAGGTCATCGTGGACGCAGGGCCGGCGGGCATCGAGCCGACGAGCGTTCTCGACCTGTCGTCGGGGGCGGTGGAGGTACTGCGTCCCGGCCGGGGCGACGTCAGCCAGTTCACCTGAGCCTGGCCGGATGCGATAGAATGCCGGGAGTTCAGCCGGAAAGTCCATGAAGCCCGATCTCAAAGTCCTGACGCCCGAAGACGCTCCGAAGCCGCCGCAGGACGAGAACCAGTCGCCCGCCCAGAGCGAGATGCCGTTCGCCGTCGTCGCCGGCGAGCCCGTGACGGCCCTCCCGCAGGATCTGTACATCCCGCCGTATGCGCTGCAGGTCTTCCTCGAGGCGTTCGAGGGCCCGCTGGATCTTCTCCTGTACCTGATCCGGCGTCAGAACATCGACATCCTCGACATCCCCATCGCCGAAATCACCCGGCAGTACGTGCAGTACATCGAGCTGATGAAAGAACTGCAGCTCGAACTCGCGGGCGAATACCTGCTCATGGCGGCCATGCTGGCCGAGATCAAGTCCCGGATGCTGTTGCCGCGGCCGGAGACGCAGGAGGAGGAAGAGGACGATCCGCGCGCAGAGCTCGTGCGGCGTCTCCAGGAATACGAGCGCTACAAGAAGGCGGCCGAGGATATTGCGGAGCTGCCGCGCCTCGAGCGCGACGTGTTCGTCGCCAGCGCACAGGCGCCGGAAAGGAAAGTCGTGACGAATCTGCCGGACGTCACGCTCAAGGAACTGTTGATCGCGTTCCACGACGTGCTCAAACGCGCGGAGATGTTCTCGAACCTGCAGATGCAGCGCGAGCCGCTGTCGGTGCGGCAGCGCATGAGCGAGATCCTGTCGGCCGTCAAGGCGGGCCGGTTTACCGGCTTCGCCGACCTGTTCGACCCGGAAGAGGGACGAATGGGGGTCGCCGTTACCTTCATTGCGATTCTCGAGTTGCTCAAAGAGGCCGTCATCGAGGTCGTGCAAGCGGAGGAATACGCGCCGCTGCACGTTCGGGCGGCATCGACCGTACACCTGGTGTCGCAGGACGCCGGCGGCGACTGAGCGAGGCAGCCCGTGGACGCCACCGAGATCAGGCATTTCATCGAAGCCGCGCTGCTGGCCGCGGGCCGGCCGCTCAGCATCGACCAGCTCAGGGGTCTGTTCGACGGCCGCATGGCGCCCGGGAAGCCGGAGATCCGGCGGGCGATCGCGGCGCTCAACGAGGAATACGAGAACCGCGGCATCGTCGTTGCGGAAGTCGCGTCCGGTTTTCGCATGCAGGTCAGGGCCGCGATGGCCGACCGGCTGCAAAAACTGTGGGAGGAGAAGCCGCCGCGCTACTCGCGCGCGCTGTTCGAGACGCTCGCCCTCATCGCCTACCGTCAACCGATCACGCGCGGCGACATCGAGGACGTGCGCGGGGTGTCCGTCAGTTCGAACATCGTGCGGCAGTTGCTCGAGCGGGACTGGATTCGCGTCGTCGGTCACCGCGACGTGCCCGGCCGGCCGGCGATGTTCGGCACGACCAGGGCCTTCCTCGACTATTTCGGCCTGAAGAAACTCGATGACCTGCCGCCGCTCGCCGACCTCTCGGACTGGGAGAGCCTGCGGGTGCAGCTCGATCTCCCCGAGGTCGAGGACCCGGGCGAGCCGGAGACGGAGGCCGTCGCCGAAGCGCAGGCGCATGACGTGCCGAGGCTGTATCCGGCCGGGGAAGACGCCGGCGACGATTCGCAGGAACCGGCGGAACCGCCCGAACTCCAGGCCGTCGCGGGCGATACCGGGGAAGAGGAGTTGATCGTCAGCAAATGGCCGGATCCGGTTGGCTGACCGGATCCAGAAAGTCCTGGCGGCCGCCGGGCACGGTTCGCGCAGGCAGGTCGAAACCTGGATCAGGGAGGGGCGCCTCGCCGTCGACGGGCGCTTGGCGCGGCTCGGCGATCATATCCACGGGACGGAGCGGATCGCGCTCGACGGGCGGCCGCTGTCCATGAAGGGGACGGCGCAGCGGCACCGCCACGTCGTCTACAACAAGCCGGCCGACGAGGTTTCGTCGAGGAACGACCCGCAGGGCCGCCGTCTCGTCTTCGACGCGCTCCCGGCGCTCCGGGGCAGGCGCTGGGTCGCGGTGGGCCGGCTGGACATCGCGACCACCGGGCTGCTGCTGTTCACGACGGACGGGGCCCTGGCCAACGCCCTGATGCATCCCTCCTCGGGCATCGTGCGCAGGTACGCCGTACGCATTCACGGCGACCCGGGGGACGAGTCCCTCGACGCCTTGCGCAAAGGCGTCGAACTCGACGACGGACCCGCACGCTTCGACTCGATCGAGCGCGGCGGCGGCGAAGGCGCGAACCGCTGGTTCGACGTGACGCTCAGGGAAGGGCGCAATCGCGAAGTCAGGCGTCTGTGGCAGGCGGTCGGACTCGAGGTCAGCCGGCTGATCCGGACGGCGTACGGGCCGGTGCGGCTGCCGAGGAGCCTGCGCCGCGGCAGGTACGCGGATCTCCCGGCGGGACAGGTGCGCGCCCTGTATCGTGCGGCCGGGCTTACTGAGCGTCGAAGCTCTCGCCCGTAACGCCCTTGCTGTCCGGTCCCAGCAGGTAGACGTAAGGGGCGAGGATGTCGCCGGGGCGCCGGAGCTTGTCGCGGTCCTCGGCCGGGCAGGCCGCGAGCCGCATGTTGGTGCGCGTGGGGCCGGGATTGATGCAGTTCGAGCGCAGTTTTCCCTGGCGGTGCTCGGCGGCGAGAACTTGCGAGAGCCCTTCGGTGGCGAATTTCGATACGGCGTAGGCGCCCCAGAACGCCTTTCCGCAGCGGCCGACGCCGCTGCTCGTGAACACGACGGACGGGTCTTCCGACGCATTCAGCAGCGGCAGCAGGACCTGCGTCAGGGCGAACGCCGCCGTCACGTTGACGTGCATGACCTTTTGCCATGTCACGGCGTCGTATTGCCCGATCGGGAAGCGCTCCCCGAGGATACTCGCGTTGTGGACGAGTCCGTCCAGCCGGCCGAACTCGGATTCGATGCTCTGCGCCAGCGTCGTGAAGGTCTCGGCGTTCGCGGATTCGAGGTCCAGGACGGCGATCGACGGGCGCGGTGCGCCGTCGATGGCTTCGATGGCGTCGTAGACGGCCTCGAGTTTCGGGACGCTGCGGCCGTGCAGGACGAGCCGGGCGCCGAGGCCGGCCGCGTGCAGGGCCAGCGCCTTGCCGATGCCGTCGCTCGATCCCGTCACCAGGACGATGCGGCCTTTGAGGATATCGTCCGGGTAGGCGTACGACCTGGGGTCGATGCTCAAGAGTCGTTTCCTTCGATCATCGTGCGCGGCACGGGATCGAGTGTCTCGAGTTTCTCGATGTCCTTCTTGCCGTGCACGCCGAGTTCGGCGAATTTTCGCGCCCCGGGGAGTACGCTGCGCTCCAGCGAGCCGACGGCCCGGTTGTAGTTCTCGACGCTACTGGCCAGTTGCCGGCCGACCCGGTTCATGTGAGCCACGAAGGCCGCCAGCCTGCCGTAGAGCTCCTCGGCCAGGACGCGGATCTCCTTGGCGTTGTCCGCCAGGGCGAATTGCCGCCATCCGTACGCCACCGCCTTCAGCAGTGCGACGAAGCTCGTCGGCGTCGCGAGGATGATCTGCTGCGACAGCGCGTACTCGATCAGATCCGGCTCCTCGGCCAGCGCGGCGCTCAGGAACTGGTCGCCCGGGATGAACAGGATCACGAACTCCGGGCTTTCCTCGAACTGTTCCCAGTAGGCCTTGGTCGACAACACGCGGATATGGCCGCGCACGTTCCGGGCATGCCGCTCGAGACCGAGTTTGCGCTGTGCATCGTCCCCGGCTTCTACCGCCGTCAGGTAGGCATCGAGCGGCGTCTTGACGTCCACGACGAGCCGGCGCTGGTCCGGCATGTTCACGATCATGTCGGGCCGGACGACCTGTCCGTCGCTTTGGGCGTGCACCTGCTCGATGAAGTCGCAGTGCTCGACCATGCCGGCGAGTTCGACGAGACGGCGCAGGGTGATCTCGCCCCACTGGCCTCGCACCTCGGGCCTGCGCAGCGCCTTGACCAGGTTCTGGGTCTCCTGCGTCAGCGACTTCTGGTCGAGATGCATGGCCTCGAGCTGGCTCCGTATGCTGCCGTAGGCTTCGCTGCGGGCCTTCTCCAGTTCGGCGATCTGCCGGTTGGAGGCGTCCAGCGCCTCGCGAATCGGTTTGACCAGCGCCTCGACCGCCTTCTCGCGCTCGCCGAGCTCGCGTTTCGCCTTTTCCTGCTGCGTTCCGAGGTTCTGTTCGGCGAGCTTCAGGAAGGTCTCGCTGTTGGCGCGCAGCGAGCGATTGGATATCTCGGCGAAGGCCTGCGTCAGCTTCGCGTTGGCGAGTTCGAACGCCGCTTCGCGTTCCGCCTGCAGGGCTTCCTGGCTCTTGAGCCGGGCCGTCGCCCGGTCGACGTCGTCGAGCAGCCGTTTGCGGGCCCGGCGGGCGACGAGCCACGTGACCAGGACGCCGAGCAGCACGCCGGCGCCCAGCGCCGGCAGGCCGGTCTGGAGGTACGCGGGTTCGATCGAGAACGAGATCATCAGGCGCCAAGATTAACCGCTTCGAGCACGATTCGGGCAAGTTCGGACGTGTCCGGCGCGATGACGTCGGCGCCCCATCCGCGCGGATCGTCGTCGTCCGTGATATAGCCGTATCCGGCGGCGATCGTTCCGAGACCGGCGCGCAGGCCGGCCTCGATGTCGCGTGCCGCATCGCCGACGTAGATCGCCCGCCGCGGTTCGATGCCGGCCATATCGCATGCGAGGAGCAGCGGTGCGGGGTCGGGCTTGCGCACGGGCAGCGAGTCGCCGCTGACGATGCAGGCGCTGCGCGACGCCAGCCCCAGGGAATCGAGCAACGGGCGGGTAAGACGCCCGGGCTTGTTGGTGACGACGCCCCACCGGCGTTCCGCGGCGTCGAGCGTTTCGAGCAGCTCGTCGAGCCCCGCGAAAACGCGCGAGGCCGCGCACAGCTCCCCGGCATAGCGGTCGAGATACTCGAGGTGCAGATCGCCGCCGTATTCGACGTCGATTCCCGGGAATCCCAGCCGGAGCAGCCCGAGGGCGCCGTTGGACACCTGCATCCTTCCTTCGGGATACGTCACCGGGTGCACGCCGTGCTCGGCCTGCATCGCCTGCAGGACGGCGACCATGTCGGGCGCCGTGTCCACGAGCGTGCCGTCGAGGTCGAAGAGCACCGCATCGAACGGGCCGTCGCGAAGGCGGGCCGGGCTACTCACCGGACGGGCGCCGGAAATGCATCAGGTAATTGACGTCGACGTTCGGCGCCAGCCGGTACGTTTTCGCCAGCGGGTTGTAGTGCATGCCGATGCTCGACTTAAGTTCGAGACCCGCGCCGCGCGCCCAGGCTTCGAGTTCCGACGGCCGGATGAACTTGTCGTATTCGTGAGTACCCTTCGGCAGCAGGCGAAGCACGTACTCGGCGCCGACGACGGCGAACAGGAACGACTTCGGGTTGCGGTTGATCGTGGAGAAGACCACGTCGCCGCCGGGCCTGACCAGCGCCGCGCAGGAGCGCACGACCTGCGACGGGTCCGGTACGTGTTCGAGCATCTCGAGACAGGTCACGACGTCGTAGCGGCCGGCCTCGGACGCGGCCAGTTCCTCGGCCGTCGTCCGGCGGTAGTCCACGTCCGTGCCGGACTCGCTCTGGTGCAGGCGGGCCACGGCGAGCGGACCCTCGGCCATGTCGATGCCGGTCACCCGCGCACCGCAGGCGTCCAGGGACTCGGCCAGGATGCCGCCGCCGCAGCCGACGTCGACGGCCCTGCTGCCGGCGAGCCTCACGCGCTCGCGGATCCAGTCGAGCCGCAGCGGGTTGATCCGGTGTAACGGGCGAAAATCGCCTTCCGTGTCCCACCAGCGGGACGCGAGCGAATCGAATTTGGCCAGTTCGGCCGGATCGACGTTGTCTCGTGCGCTTGCGGTCATGGTCGTCCTATTGTATTGCGCTTGCCGAAGCGATGCGCGCCCGCCACTCGTCGGCACGCGCCCCGGCGGCGGCCGGGTCCAGCCGGGTGAAGCGCCCGTCGTCGAGCAGGTGCCTGCCGCCGACCCAGACGTCGGCGACCTGGTCCGCGCGGGTCGCGTAAACCAGCTGGGAGACGACGTCGTAAACGGGCTGGCTGTTCGGCGTGCCGAGGTCGACGCAGGCCAGGTCGGCGAGTTTGCCGGGCTCGATCGAGCCGATGTGCCGCTCGAGGCCGAGCGCACGGGCCCCGGCGATCGTCGCCATCGACAGTGCGCCCGCAGCCGGCAGCGCCGACGCGTCCCCGCTCACGCCTTTGGCCAGCAGGGCCGCGCTGCGCATCTCCGAGAACATATCGAGCAGGTTGTTGCTGGCGGCCCCGTCGGTGCCCAGTGCGACGTTGAGCCCGGCCTTGAGATACCGGTCGACCGGCGCGATGCCGCCGGCCAGTTTGAGGTTGGAATTCGGGCAATGGGCGATACAGACGCCGGCCTCGGCGAATTGCCGCAGCTCGTCCCCGGTGAGGTGCACGGCATGGACGGCCAGCAGCGAGCGATTCACGAGCCCGGCGCCGGCGAGGCGCTCGAACGGGCGCTTGCCCGTATCGCGCAGCGAGACCTCGACCTCGGCCGCGGACTCGTGCAGGTGAATCTGGACCCGGGCGTCGAGCTGGTCGGCGAGAACGCGCAGCGCCGACAGCGATTCGTCCGACAGGGAGAGCGTGGAATGGGGCGCAAAGGCGGTCGCGATCAGCGGGTGGTCCGCGTAGGGGTCGTGGACGAGGTCCGCGCCCTTTTGCAGGTATTCGGTCGCGTTGTCGGCCCACGCCGACGGAAAGTCGGCGACCGGGGTCGCGACGACGGCCCGCACGGAGAGGGCCGTGGCGACCTCAGCGACGATCTCGGGGAAGAAATACTGATCGCTGAAGCAGGTGATGCCGCCGCGCAGCATCTCGGCGACAGCGAGCCCCGTGCCGTCCCTGACCATCTCGGCGCTGACCCAGCGGCGCTCGGCGGGCCAGATGCCCTCGTGCAGCCAGGCCTCGAGCGGCAGGTCGTCGGCCAGCCCCCGGAAAAGCGTCATCGCGGCATGCGTGTGGGCGTTGACGAGGCCCGGGATCAGGACGTGCCGGGGGCGCTCGATCGATACGCTCGGCTGAAATCTGGCGCGCGCCTCGTCGAGCGGCAGGACCGCCGCAATACGGCCGTCGCTGACAGCGACGGCGTGACCCTCGAGGACCCCGCCGGCGGGCGCCACCGGGACGCACCAGCGCGGGGCGATCAGGGTGTCACAGTGCTGCATGCCTGCCGCAGTATACGCATCGCACGCGGCAGCGCCAGCACTGCGTTTCAGGCTGTTTCGACCGGTCTGGAAACTGCTGTTTCGGGGGACGTCTGTGTTATCATTACAGGCGAGTTAAGTCGCTTGAAACCCAGTCCGTTTTGACCGTCGGATTCCGCCTCGTCCGGGGCGGAGCTGCGCCCGGATTTTGGGCTCCGGAAGCTGAGAATCTATGTCTGAAGTAGCCCGGGAACTGCTGTCGGTAAGCCTCGAAGAGGAAATGCAGCAATCCTATCTCGACTATGCGATGAGCGTCATCGTGGGTCGCGCGCTCCCGGACGTCCGGGACGGCCTGAAACCGGTTCATCGCCGCGTATTGCACGCGATGCGCGAACTCGGCAACGACTACAACAAGGCCTACAAGAAGTCTGCGCGCGTCGTCGGCGACGTGATCGGTAAATACCACCCGCACGGAGAGGGCGCGGTCTACGATTCCCTGGTGCGACTGGCCCAGGACTTCTCGATGCGGGTGCCGCTGGTCGACGGCCAGGGCAATTTCGG
>JAKSCZ010000421.1 GCA_022360335.1 Pseudomonadota bacterium | reverse complement strand
CCTGCGTCACCAGCCCTCGCAAAGGTGCTGGCTGACCAAGATGACTGGAAATTAATCTACGCGGCAAGCTTGTCCTTGGGCCGTCTGGAGGCGGACGAGTTTATCGACGACCTGGAACGCGTTCGCAATTCACACTGGTATCCGCCTGTCCGAGAAATTGCCGAATCAGCAATCCAGTACATCCGTACCAGCAAAGCAATGGACGAAGGGGAGTGGTGGCACTTCAGCACCGTCGAGAACGCCCCGGAAACTTGCGAGACCGTGAGCTATCGCTCCATTGACGAGCCGGAGGGCACGAAGCTGTATTCAGACGACGACCAAAAGGAGCTTCAGAAGTTGTCGTATCAGACCGCGATCTACTCGTACGGGGCTCCTGAAGGCACTGAGCCTAACGAGGCGGGGATTATCGAGGTTACCGACGAGAACATGGTCGAGCACGTGGAGTACGTTGAGCAGGTTCCGAATCTTGCGTTGAGGACTCCGGCGGGATGGCTCGTTGGTGCGGATCGAGGTGAGTGGGGTGGTGAACTCGTTTACGTGCCCGACAAGGGTGACGCCACGGTCCTGTACAACGGGAACATCGAAGACATTTTCACGCTGGATGGACAACTCGTCGCGATCTCCGGATTGGCGCATATGATTGGCAACCGTGGTGTATTGCTGAGAATCGATGAAGACCAGGCGGCCAAGTATTCCGTAGTCCCGTGGAAACGGCTGCCCGGCGCACCACACTCATCGTGGCTAATCGAGGGGGGTGAGTTGCTCATCAATACATACGGCGGCGGGAGCGTGGTGATCGACGCCAAGGGAAATCTCCGCATGGCTGAATGCGCCTCCTCCGCGAACATCGACTAACGCCAGACCTGCATGCCTGCCATCTGCCCCGGAACTGACCAGAGAACTGGACAGGAATCCCTGCGAGCTGTTCCCGCTGCACTTGCCCCGGAATCATGAGCTTGCCAGTTCCTGGTTCAACACCAGGTAGCCAGGCGCCTTTTTCGGCGATTTTCTGGCTGGAAAGTATGACGAGGGTATGACGAAAGGGGCTACCTGGCGGTAACCCCTTGTCGTCAATAGATGTCTGGCGGAGAGGGTGGGATTCGAACCCACGGTACGGCGTAACCGTACACCTGATTTCGAATCAGGCCCGTTCGACCACTCCGGCACCTCTCCGGTGGTCTGGCGATGGGCAGCGGATTGTACGCAAAGCCGCGACGGGTGGCCACCCGTCGCTGATTTCTCAGGGCGGCTGAGGTAGCCTTGGCGGGTGCGCCCGCTCGTCGTCATCGTCTTCGTCGCCGCCCTGATCGGGACCTGCTCCTCGCCGCCGCCGATTCTCGATCAGGTACTCGAGACGGGCGAGCTCCGCGTCGTCACGCGGGACAGCCCCACGTCCTACACGATCAGCCCCGACGGCCCCACGGGCCCGGAGTACGATCTCGTGCAGACCTTCGCCGACGAGCTCGGCGTCTCGCTCGTCATCGAGACCGTCGACAGCGTCTCGGAGATTCTGCCGATCCTGTTATCGGGTCAGGCGCACATGGCCGCTGCCGGCCTGTCCGTCACGAACTCGCGGCGCGAGTACCTGAACTTCGGTCATCCCTACGAGTCCGTCGACGTCCACCTCGTCTACAAGCTCGGAACCGGGCGGCCGCGAACGGTCGAGGACCTCCTCGGCCGCAGGATCGAGGTCATGGCGTCGACGAGCCATGTCGATCTCCTCGAGACCATCAAGGCCGAATACCCGACGCTGAGCTGGACAGAGAACGCCGACATCGAGATTGCCGATCTCCTGACCAAGGTGGCGATGGGCGAGATCGACCTGACCATCGCGGACAGCCCCGATTTCAACATCCAGCGCCATTTCTACCCGGACCTGCGCGTGGCGCTGGACCTGTATGTCGACGACCCGATCGCCTGGGCATTCCCGAAGGACACCGCCGACACGCTGCTGGCGCGCGCGGACGAATTCCTGATCGGCGCCGATCGTTCCGGGCTGCTCGCGCGCGTGCACGATCGATACTACGGACACACCAAGAAGTACGACTACGTCGGCACACGCAATTTCATCCGCCACTTCGAGAGCCGCCTGCCGCGATACCGCGCGATGTTCGAGCAGGCCGGCGCCGACTACGGCATCGACTGGCGCTTGCTGGCGGCCATCGGCTACCAGGAGTCGCACTGGCGCGCGAACGCCGTATCGCCAACGGGCGTGCGCGGCATCATGATGCTCACCGAGGCGACCGCGGAGTATCTCGGCCTCGAGGACCGTACCGATCCCGAAAGCAGCATCTTCGGCGGTGCGCGTTATTACGCGCGCCAGACCGAACGCGTCGCCGACACGGTGTCGGAACCCGACCGCACCTGGATGGCGCTCGCCGCCTACAACGTCGGCTTCAACCACGTCAAGGACGCGCGCATGATCGTCGAGTGGCAGGGCGGCGATCCCGACACCTGGATCGACATCAGCGCGGCATTGCCCCTGCTGGCCCAGCGCAAGTGGTACACGCAGGTTCCTTACGGTTACGCGCGCGGCTGGGAACCCGTACTCTACGTCAACAATATCCGCGCCTACTACAACATCCTGAAATGGCTGACGGAGCAGGAAGAGCCGCCGGCCGATACTGACGGCGAGGAACCGGAAGAAACCGCGTAGGAGATAAGGGACAGTTACCTTATCTCCAAATTCGCCGCATCTGACGGAATGTATGCCGCGTGGTGGAGATAAGGTAACTGTCCCTTATCTCGCCCTACCGTCGCGACGCGAAAAAGTCCTTCAGCAGCGCGCCGCATTCTTCGGCGAGCAGGCCGCCGTTGACCTCGAAACGGTGGTTCAGCGCGCGCGAAGCGGTGAGGTCTTCCACGCTGCCGAGTGCACCCGCCTTTTTGTCGTAGGCACCGAACACGACCCGCCCTACCCGCGCCTGGGCGATGGCCCCGACGCACATGACGCAGGGCTCGCGCGTGACGTACAGCGTGGCGTTGGTCAGCCGATGGTTGCCGAGCTTGCCTGCCGCTGCCCGCAGCGCAAGCACCTCCGCGTGGCCGGCCGGATCGGCATCGGAGACCGAGCGATTGTGCGCTGCGGCAACGACGTTGTCCTCTGCGACCACGACCGCGCCGACCGGCACCTCGCCCCGGGCGGCTGACCGAGCTGCCTGTTCGAGTGCAAATTGCATGTGCTTTGTCTCGGTCGCCGCCCAGTTCATCGGGCCATCGTACCTGATCCGTGCGGTAGCCATACTGAGAACGTGTGGCACCTGTTCCTGCGGGCTCTTTGGTCTTCACGGGCTGTGCTCTCCACTAATCGCTGATGATCTTTGCCAACCGTTCCGATCTCGTCACAAACACCTGGTCGGGACTTAGCTGTTTCAATCCATGCGCCCGCGCCGGAGAGTCACGCCTACGTCGTCGTCTCGTTTCAATCCACGCACCCGCGCGGGG
>JAKSCZ010000111.1 GCA_022360335.1 Pseudomonadota bacterium | reverse complement strand
GTCTCGGGGACGGTACTGACCGACCCGCTCGGGTCGGCCGGACTGCGAATCTCCTCGGGCAACCCGGCGCTGGGACCGTTCGAGTCCCAGAACATCGAGGGCTCCGTCGAATGGTATTTCGACGAGATCGGATTCGTGGCTCTCGGCGCGTTCCACAAGGATATCGACAACTTCATCGTGTCCGAAACGGTGCTGGTGCCGTACGGCGAGACCGGGTATCCGCTGGATCTCCTGCCGCCGGACCAGAACGCGAGTACGATCTATCAGTACACGCGCCCGCAGAACATCGACAGCAGCACGATCTCGGGTTTCGAGCTCGCGTTCCAGCGCGACCTCGATTTCCTGCCTGCGCCGTTCGACGATCTCGGCGTGATCGCGAACTACACCATAGTGGACGGGGAAGCAACGTACCGGAACGTCCAGGGTACGGGAGAGGATCAGACGAAGAACTTCCCGGGCCTGTCGGAGGACTCCGGTAACCTCACGGTGTATTACGAAACCGACAACTGGGGTGCGCGCATCGCCACGGCCTACCGGAGCGACTACATCTCGCGCGTCGAAGGCGGCCTGAACGACGAAGACGAGCGCGGTTTCCACGCGACCACCAACGTCGATTTCTCGTTCTTCTATCAGTTCAACGACGATCTCAAGTTCGTGGTCGAAGGAACCAACCTGACGAACGAAGTCGAGGAGCAGTACAGCGATTCAAGCGATCGCCCGTATAACTCGACGACCAGCGGGCGGACCTTCTACGTAGGCGCCACCTACAAGTTCTAGGTCCATCGGCCCCCCACCGGGCGAGCCGCGTGCATCGGGTGCACGCGGCTCGCCTATTTTTTGGGCCGGTCTCCCATCTCCAGCCGCAACTCGCCGCCCGAGACGATCTCGCTGTGACGGAGGTAGGATCGTTGCAGCGGCGCGCCGTTCAGATAGCTTGCCTGGACGTAGCGATTGCCGCTCGAGTTGTTTACGGCCTTTATCGTGAACGATCCGCCGCCGTAGTACCGGGCATCGAGTCGTATCGTGATCTCGTCGAAGATCGGGCTGCCGATCCAGTACACCGGGTCGGGTTCGGTTCCGCCGGTAATCTGGAACAGGCCGATCTTCATCAGCACCGCAAGCGATCCCATGAGACCCTGGTCCTCGTCGCCGTTGTAGCCGGTCTCGGGAGACAGGCCGGAGAACACGCGTTCGACGACTTCGCGTGACCAATACTGTGTCTTCCACGGCGCGCCGGCGGCGGCGAACAGGAACGCGGTCTGGATGCTGGGCTGATTCCCGTAGTTGATCGGAATACGGCTGAACCGCTCGTCTTTCTCGTCGGCGTGCGCCGATCCCGCCGTGAATCCCAGTTCCGACGCCTTCGCGAAGGCGTCGTCGAGGCGGCGGACGTACGCGTCCCTGCCGCCCATCAGGCCGGCGAGTCCGTCGACGTCGTGAGGCACGAACCAGGTCATCTGTGCGGCGTTGGACTCGACGAAACCCGCCTCGTATTCGTAAGGGTCGTAAGGCTCGCGCCACGAACCGTCCGCTTCGCGCGGGCGCATGAAGCCCGATTCGGCGTCATACAGGTTCCGGTAGTTCCGTGCCCGTTCGAGATAGCGATCGGCGTCTTCGTCATGCCCGAGCGCCCGGGCGAGATTTGCCAGCGCGCTGTCCTGGAACGCGTACTCCAGCGTCTGGCCCGCACCTTTCCAGTGATAGTGATAGCCCTGACCGTCGTCGACGTCCTCGGGCAGCGGAAACGGGACGTAGCCGCGGTCCGTGTAGTACTGCACGCCGCCGCCGACGCTCGTGACGTGTTCGTAACCGGCTTTGGCCATCAGGCCCCGGTCGGAATGGTTCTTTTTCAGGCCCTCGTAAGCGGCTTCGACATCGAAGTCGCGGATGCCTTTCATCCAGTTCGAGACGATGAACGGCGTCGAAGATGCACCGGTCATGACGAAGGTGTAGTTGCCGCCCGACGGGCCGCGGGGTATCAGCCCGCCGTCCTTGTAGTATTGCACCAGGCTGTTGCCGACCTCGGAAGCTTGCGCGGGATAGGCCAGGGGCCACAAGGTAGCGATGGTCCACTGCGCGCCCCAGAAACTGTCCGAATTGTAGTGGTCGAACTCCGGGCGCCCATGCTCGTCGGCCGGCAGTTGCCGCACGACGGCCTCCGGGCCCGTCCGATCGAGGTACCGGCCATCGGCGTCGCTGACGATTCGCCTGCCTTGCAGTGCGTGCCAGAGATCCGTGTAGAACCGCCGGCGCTGGGTTTCGGTACCGCCGGAAACCTCGATTCGCGACAGCCAGTCGTTCCATTCGTCGCGAGCGGAATCCGCCGCGGCGTCGAAGTCCCAGCCGGGCAGTTCGGCCTCCATGTTGCGCTTCGCATTCGCTTTGCCGACGTACGAGATTCCGACTTTCATCAGCACCCGGCCCGGCGCCGGTTCGAGATCGATCAGCGCGCCTGCGCCGAGGCCTGCGATCCGATCCGTGCCGGCGAAGGTCCGGTCGTCCTGCCAGGCCGTCATGGCCGCAATATCGCGGTCGAGCTCGATGAAGAAGTAGACTCGCGACGGTTTCGGCCGCCGCCGCGTCGGCGCGTTCGTGACGAAGCCCGAAAGAGACCGCCTGCCGACGATTTCGAGTTCGCTTTCGGCCAGTTCACTCGGACCGAGCCGGCCGCTGAGTTTGAACACGATGCCCGGCGTGCTGCCGGCGGGGAAGCGATAGCGGTGAAAACCGACGCGCCGGGTCGCGGTCAGCTCCACGTCGACGGCGTACCGGCTCAGGTGCAGCCGGTGATAGCCCGGCCGAACGGTTTCGTCGTCGTGCGAGAACGGCGAGAAATAGTCGTCGCGCAACTGCTCGACGGGCAGGTCGGCAACGACGGGCATCACCGACAAGCCGGAGAGCTGCCAGGCGTGAACGTGGCTGAGTCCCTTGACCTCGTTCGAATGATAGCGATAGCCGCTGCCCCAGGCTCCGCCGAGTTCGGTGTCCGGACTCAGGTTCACCATGCCGAACGGAAGCGAGGCCGAATCGAAATAGAACCATCGGCTGTTGGCCGTATCGAGATGCGGGTAGACCAGGTCGACCGGTTTTTCCGGCGTACAGGCGGCCAGGGCAGTCAGGGCGATGAGCGAAATGCGGCGCATAAGATACAGCCTCACGGGTTCTTCGGTTTGGTAAGCCTCGGTTAGCGCGGCAGCATCACCTTACTGGCCGAAGACGCCCGGCAGCCAGAGCGATACGGCGGGAACGAAGGTGATGCAGCCGAGGGCAATGAGCAGTGCGAGATAGAACGGCCACATCGAACGGATCGTCTCTTCGAGCTCGACCCTGCCGATCGCGCTGCCGACGAACAGGACGGCGCCCACGGGCGGTGTGATCAGGCCGACGCCCAGATTCAGGATCATCATGATCCCGAACTGCACGGGATCCATGCCCGCCTGCTCGGCGACCGGGAGCAGTATCGGCGTCATGATCATGATCAGCGGCGCCATGTCCATGATTGCGCCGAGCAGCAGCAGTATCACGTTGATCAGCAGCAGCAGCAGGATCGGGTCGTCGACCAGGGGCTCGACCAGTTCGGCGAGCCGAACCGGCACTTCGTTTACGGCCAGTACCCAGCCGAACGCCGCTGCGGCGCCGATGACGATCATGACCATCGCCGTGGTTTGCAGCGACGCCCGGGCGGCTTCCCTGAAGCCGGTCCAGCTGAGAGAGCGGTACACGAGCACGGACACGCCGACGGCCCAGAATACGGCGATGGCTGCCGACTCCGTTGCGGTAAAGACGCCGCTCAACACGCCGCCCAGGATGATGATCGCCGTCATCAGGCCCGGCAGGCTCAGGACCAGAGCCCGGATGAGTACGGCCCAACCCGGGAACGGCTCACGCGGATAGGCGCGGCGAACCGAGATCACGTAGACGACGCCCATCAGGCAGAGGCCGGCGACCACGCCCGGCAGGAGGCCGCCGACGAACAGCGATGCGATCGACACGCTGCCGCCGGCTGCGACGGCGTAAATGATCATGTTGTGGCTCGGCGGGATCAGCAGCCCGAGAATTGCGGAGCTCGTCGTCACGTTCACGCTGAAATCACGGTGAAATCCGCGCTTCTCCATCATCGGTATCAGGGTGCTGCCGAGAGCGGATACGTCCGCGACCGCCGATCCGGAGATACCGCCGAATGCCAGCGACGAAGACACGTTGACGATGCCGAGCCCGCCGCGGATGTGCCCGACGGCCGCCTCGGCGAATTCGAGCAGCCGCGTTGCGATGCCCCCCCGCGTCATCAGCTCGCCGGCGAAAATGAAGAAAGGCAATGCCAGCAATGCGAACACGTTGATGCCCGAGATCATGCGCTGAAACGCGATGACCGGACTGATGTCCATGACGATCAGGGTAGCCAGGGCGGAAAAGCCGAGACAGAACGCGACGGGCGTGCCGATAGCCAGCAATACGAAAAACGTGCCGAACAGGACGCCGAGTTCCACTAGCGATCTCCGTGGCCGAGCAGCGCCTCGAGGGCAAATGCGGCGACGGCGGCGCCGCCGGCGACCAGCGCGGCGTATTGCGCGCCCATCGGGACCGGCAGACCCGGAATCGCATAGCTCCAGGTCTGCGCGCTCATCTGCAGGCCGTACACGACCATGCCGGCGCCGAAACCGCTTATCACGAGCAGCGTCATGCGGTCGGCAAGCCGCCGGAAACGCGGGTTCAGTTTCTGATACAGCCAGCGCAGGCCGAGGTGAAAATCCCGGCGGACGCCGACGGCGGCGCCCAGCAACACGGCATACAGCAGGAGGAGCATCGCCAGCGGCTCGCTCCAGCTCGGGCTGTCGTTCAATACGTAACGAGCGAACACCTGCCAGCCGACGATGGCGGTCAGCGCGACGAAGCAGATCAGACCGACGACGCGGTAGAGCTTCTCCAGCCTGTCGAACCAGCGCTTCACCGCGCCGCGGCCGCCCGGATGCGCTCGATGAGTTTCGCGTGCACGGGGTTCTGCATGAACGGCTCGAGCAATCCCTTTGCCGCTGCGGCGAACTGGCGCTGATCGACATCCTCGATCACGGTGACGCCGGCTTCGCTCGCGGCGACACGCGCCTCTGCAACCCGGGCGTCCCAGAGCTGTCGCATGTGCAGCGCGGCTTCCCTTGCCGTGGTGCGCAGGATGCCCTGCTGCCCGGCGTCGAGCTCGTCCCAGCGCTTCTTCGACATCATCACGACCTCGGGCACCATCGTATGCCGGTCGAGTGTGTAGTAGGGCGCGGCCTCGAAGTGGCGGGTGGTGATGTAGGACGGCCAGTTGTTTTCGGCGCCGTCGATCACGCCCGTCAGCAGGGACTCGTAGACCTGTCCGAAGCTCATCGGCGTCGCGTTGCCGCCCAGGTGCTCCACCATGTCGACGTACAGCGGCGTGTTCTGGACCCGTATCTTGAGACCGCGAAAGTCCTCGAGCGTACGTACCGGCCGCGTGCTGTAGAAGGAGCGTGCGCCCGCGTCGAAGTAGGCGAGGCCGATCATTCCGTGGGGCTCGAGGAACGCGAGAATATCCGCGCCGATGTCGCCGTCGATAACCCGCCGGAAATGGTCCTGATCGGCGAACAGGTAAGGCAAACCGAGGATCTGCAGCTCCGGGACCATCGTTCCGAGCGGCGCCGAACTCACGCGATTGATATCGATGGCGCCGAATATCGTGGCCAGTATGGTGTCTTTTTCCTCGCCTAACTGGCGCGCCGGATAGATCCTGAAAGTCAGCCGGCCGCCGGACAGGCTGCGGGCACGTTCGGCCATGTATTCCAGCGCCAACACGGTCGGATAGTCCGCCGGCTGGGCATCTGCGACGCGGAACGGCGTTTCGGCGCTCGACGGCGCGCCGACCGGCAGCAGGCCGAGGACGAGTGCGGCCGTCGCCGCCCGGACCGCGGCACCCGGTCTCGCGCCGCGATGCGCTTCAGGCGAGCGAGAATCGCGAAAACTCGTCGTACACACGTCCAATATGCTTCCTCATCGCATCGCGCGCGGCGTCGGGGTCGCGTCGAACCAGAGCCCGGAGTACGCGTTCGTGGTCCGAGATATTCGGTATGGAGCCCTGCTTGCGCGCCCGCTCGTGAAACGAGCGGCTGATTTCCGATTTGC
>JAKSCZ010000342.1 GCA_022360335.1 Pseudomonadota bacterium | reverse complement strand
GTGCCTGCGAACAGTCGGGCCGCACGCGACTGCCCCTGATCGATGCACCGCTCCCCCTCAAAGAGTGGTTCGGCGACAAGCCGGCCGACGTCGACGTCGACCTGATCCTGAAACCCGGTGCGACAGCGACGCTGGCCCGCACCGCAGCGCCCGGCACCAAGGTCTGTCTGCTGATAGGGCCCGAAGGCGGCTTCAGCAGCACCGAGTACGAGGATGCCGACGTATCGGGATTCCGGGCCGTGTCCGTGGGTCCGCGCATCCTGCGCACCGAGACCGCGGCGGCGGCGGCGCTGGCCATCCTGCAGTCGTTGTGGGGTGACCTGGCTTAGGCCTGCACCGACTCCCTGGCGAGCATTGCCTCGAGCCGTTCGAGATCGGGAATCAGCGGGAACTCGTTGATCATCTTGACGCGGCAGTGCACGGGCGCGCCTTCGGCCCAGCCTTCGGTGGTGTGCAGCTGCAACACGTCCTCGTTCACGCGTACGAGCTGTGGGAATCCCTGAGTCAGCACGCCGAAGAAACCGGTCTTGAGCCGTCCCGTACTCGCGTAAAAGACGACGATGCGGGTGCGGCCGGTTGCCGCCGGCTTGTCCTTGCCGAGCGCGCCTTCGAACGACACGACGGGCAACGCGCGACCGTTCCAGGTCACGGTACCCATCATCCAGTCCTGCGCACCCTCTTCCCGCTGCGGCTTCGTGAAGCGCACGACTTCCGCGACGCAGGCGCGGGGCACGATCAACCGTTCGTCCGCCAGCGGAATCAGCAAGCTGTACAGCTCGTTGCTTTCTGCGCTCACGGCAATTCTATCCCTTTTTCTTCGAGCTGCCGGCGAATCGCCTCGAGCAACTGGGCGTCCTGGTACGGTTTGCCGAGGTAGTCGTTGACGCCGAGCTCGATCGCCCGCGCGCGGTGCTTGTCGCCGGCGCGAGACGTAATCATGATGATCGGCACGTCGACGACGCGCGGATCATTGCGTACGTGCGACGCGAACTCGTAGCCGTCCATGCGCGGCATCTCGATGTCGAGCAGTATGACGTCCGGTTTGTGATCGTGCATGACGCTGATCGCGTCGAGCCCGTCCTTGGCCGTCGCGACGCGCATCCCGTTGCGCTGCAGGAAGCGTTCGGTGACGCGACGCACCGTAATCGAATCGTCGACGACCAGCACGAGCGGCCGGTCGTCGGCCGGCGCCGGCGCGGCCTTCCTGATCTCGACGACCGGCGCCCCCGTCCGTACGAGCGCATGGATGTCGAGTATCAGTACGATACGACCGTCGCCGAGAATCGTCGCGCCGGAAATACCGCGGATGCTCGCCAGCTGCGGCCCGACCGCTTTGACCACGATTTCGCGGCTCGCCAGCATTTCATCGACGAGCAACGCCGCCGAGTATTCACCCGCGTGCACGAGGATGACCGGAATCGATGCCTCGTCTTCGGGCAGCTTGGCCGCCTGCCCGTCGAGATACATGCCGAGGTGCCGGAACTTGTAGGCCTGCTCGCCGTACTGGTAGCTCGGCTCGCTGTGGCCGAGCAGGCTCTCGAGCTCGCCCCGCGGGATGCGCGCGACGCCTTCGACCGTCGGCAGCGGCAGCGCGTAAACCTCGTCGCCGGTGCGCACGATCAGCGCCTGTGTAATCGCCAGCGTGAACGGCAGCCGTACCGTGAAATTCGTGCCCTGCCCGGTAACCGAGGAGATTCTCAGCGAACCGCCGAGTTTCTTGATCTCGTTCGCAGCGACGTCCATGCCCACGCCGCGCCCGGCCGACTGCGTCACGGAGTCCGCCGTAGAGAAGCCGGGCTTCAGGATCAGGTCCATGATTTCCTCGTCCGTGACCGTCGTCTCGGGCGTGAGCAGATCCTGTTCGTAGGCTTTGCGGCGGATCGATTCGACGTCGAGCCCCGCACCGTCGTCGGCGACGTCGATGACCATCTCGGCGCCCTCGCGATGAAGACGAATCGTGATGCGGCCGACGGCGGGTTTGCCCGCTTTCTGGCGCACGGCCGGATCCTCGATGCCGTGCACCACGGCATTTCGCAGCATGTGTTCGAACGGCGGCAGCATCTTGTCGAGAACCTGCCGGTCGAGTTCGCCCGACGCCCCTTCGACGGCGAGTTCGGCTCGTTTGCCCGACTCCTTTGCGGCCTGGCGCACGAGGCGGGTCAATCGGGGCACGTGGCGCTCGAACGGCACCATGCGCGTGCGCATGAGTCCGTCCTGCAATTCGGCCGTGACGCGCGACTGCTGTACGAGCAGGCTTTCCGCTTCGTTCGTGACCGACTTCAGCAGATCCTTGAGACTGCCGAGGTCGTTCGCCGATTCGGCCAGCGCACGCGACAGCTGCTGGATGTTCGAGTAGCGGTCGAGCTCGAGAGGATCGAAGTCTTTTGCCGCCAGCGTGTCGTGGTGACTGTGCATGATCTGCGCCTCGGTCTCTATCTCCAGCTTCCGCAGTTGCTCCCGGAGTCTTACGACCGTCTGCTCGAGTTCCTCGACGTGAAAATTGAACGAGTTCACCTGCTGGTTCAGGCGCGAGTGATAGATGCTGATTTCGCCGGCCGCGTTGAGCAGGTCCTCGAGCAGGTCGGCATCGACCCGGGCGAACTCCTGGCGCTGGTCGGCCGTACGCAGCGCACGCAGCTCGGCGGGTTTCGGCTCGGGTCGGGAAGGGGCGGCTTCAGGCTCGGGCGATTCCGTGGGAGGCGCTTCGGCTCCGCTCTCCGTCGGGCCTGAAGGCCCTCCTGCAGGTGTCGGGCCTGAAGGCCCTCCTGCGGGTGTCGGGCCTGAAGGCCCTCCTACGGGTTCGGGTGCGGGTGCGGGTTCGGGTTCGGGTGCGGGTTCGGGTTCGGGTGCGGGTGCGGGTTCGGGTGCGGGTTCGGGTGCGGGTGCGGGTTCGGGTGCAGGTTCGGGTGCGGGTGCGGACGCGGGTTCGACGCCGGCGTGCGCCTGCCGGATGCGTTTCTCGAGATCGGGCACCGAGCGCACCGGCTTGCCCGCAATGACGAGGTCACGCATGCGATGCAGTTCGTCGATACTCTGCTGCAGCAAATCTTCGATGGCGGGCGTCGCCCCGACCCGGCCTTCGTCGACCGAGATCAACAGCGTCTCGATCTCGTGGCTCAGGTTGCCCATCGCCGCAATGCCGGCCATCCGTGCCCCGCCTTTGAGCGTGTGCAGATGACGCTTGAGTTCCTCCATGGGCTGCGACGAGCGTTCCTTCGCCCACTCGATCAGCGCATTGTCCGCCGACTCGAGCAATTCCGCGGATTCCTCGATGAAAATCGCCGCGATTTCAGCATCGTACTCCGCCTCCTCGCCGACAAGCTCGACGACGGGCGCCGCCGGCGCCGCGGGACTTTTCGCAACCGGCCGGGCGGCGGCGGACGGTGGCTGCACGGCGTTGGCAAGCTCCGTAATGTGTTCGATCAATGCCGAATAGTCGGCACGATCGCGATCCGGCTTGTTGATGTCGCCGACGATCGTCGCAATCGCCTGCGCCGCGTCGCGCAGCGCATCGAGTCCCGATTTGCGGAAGCCGACCTTGTGATCGTAAACGCGGCGTACGAATCGATTCAGCGCCGCGGCGACAGCCACGCCGCGCTCGACGTTCGCCATGTTGGCGCTGCCGTGCAAGGTGTGGCACGCGCGATGCAGTTTGTCGGTAACCTCGAACGGCGGCCGGCCGCCTTCACAGGCGTCGAGGTAATCCGTAATGACGCCGAGATGCCCGGCCGTCTCCTTCGAGAAGATATCGTACAGCACCGGGTCCATCTCCGGTGCGGGCGCCTCCTCGACGAGCGCTTCCCCGGCGGGCCGGCTGACTTGCATCACGCCCGCATTCGGGTCGCCTTCCGCAAACGCGTTGGCCCGCGCGATCAGCAGCGTGATGTCCGACTCGGGCTCGGTGCCGGCCTCGAGCTGCTCGACGAGTTCGGGCACGGCCGTCCCTGCCTGAGCGATGAACTCGACCATCGGTGGCGTGCGCTTGAGCGTGCGATTGATCAGGCGATTCAGGAGGTTCTCGACGGCCCAGCAATACTCGCCGATGCGTTCGGCGCCGACCATGCGGCCGCTTCCTTTGAGGGTATGGAACGACCGGCGCACGGTGATCAGCGTCTCGAGATCGTCCGGCGCCTCGATCCATACCGGCAGGATACGCTGAATGGAGGCAATCTCTTCCCTGGCTTCCTCGATGAACAACTCGAGGAGTTCCGGGTCCAGGTGCTCGGCGTCGGGCGCGACGACGGGCAACGGCATGACCTCGGTGGCCTGCATACGCGCCGCCTGGGACTCTGCCTGCTCCGACGCGCTCTGCATTTCGGTCTCGACCTCGGCGAGCCGTCCTTCGACGTCACGCAGCACGGCGAGACAGGCCTCCGCGTTGTCGAGCATGTACCAGGGCTCGCTGCGACCTGCCTTGACCGTCTCCATGTAGTACTCGATGCTGACGATGGCATCCGCCAGGCGATCGGTTTCCCGCTGCGTCAGGTTCGCCGAACCGCCCGCGTTGAGCATCGCCGTAATCAGACAACCGACGCGCTCGACGATCCCCATTGCACGCGTCTTGTCCAGCATCAACAACCCCGCCTGGATGCCGCCGATCAGCGACGGCACGCTGTCGAGCCCCGACGACGGTGCATCCGACGCGAGGCTCTGGCTGATCGTCTCCTTTATGCGCGCGAGGTTGATGATGCACTCGCGCATGACCGACTCGGCGACCTTGCGAAAGTCCTCCCGCTGCTCGGGCGTCGCCCCGGATTCGGTTTCGGCGGATTCGACCGGCAGGGTCAGACGCAGCAGTTGCCGGTCGAGCCGGTCCTCTACGCGCAGCAGCGTCGAGGCGATGTCGAGGACGACGGTTTCGTTCGCTACACCGCCCTGTTCCACGACCGACTTGAGTCGCTCGATCTCGCCCTCGACGTCGCCGCGCAGCCCCCCGAGTCCGAGCACGCCGAGCGTATCGCTGATCTTCTTGAGCTGGTCCAGTTGCGGCACGAGTTCGGACGACTTGTTCATTCCCGTGCGCACGTATATGTCCAGCACGTCCTTGACGCGGCCGAGGTCCTCGCGAATCGCGGAACCGACGGTTTCCATGAGCTTGGCGCTCGGCGCGGACAGGGCCTCGCGAGCGTGTTCGACCTGTTCGTCGCCCGGCATCAGCTCTGCGAGATTGAAGGCCGCGCGAATCTCGGCGATGCGCTCGCCTGCCGTCGACGAACGCGCCACGTAATACAGAAGGTTGTTCAGCAGATCGTCGACGGGATGCCGCTCGTGGGCGGTCGGGCCTTCGTCGATCACGTACTTGAGCTGTCGATCGGCCTGGCCCAGCAAGCGTTTGAGGGCGACCGAAGTCTCGAGGCCGCCGTTCTGCAGCGACTCGAGCACGCCGCCGACGACCATCCAGAGCTGGTACATGTCGTCGCGCGTAGCCGAGTGTTCGAGCGCCGCCGCGACCCTGGCCAGTGCGTCGAGGTGCCGCTCGACGTCGCCGCCCTTGATCCAGCCGAGCAGGGCGAGCTGGAACCTGGGGCGCAGGCGGCGTGCGACGACGACCGGATCTTCACCCGTGCCCTCGCGCTCCGCACGATCGTCGCGCGAACGCGTCGGAGACAGATTGAGCAGCAGCAGCGTACCCTCGGACAGCAGCGGCTCGCCGCGGGCTGCGCGCAGATCGTTGAGCATCGGCAAGAGGACGAGCGCGATGTCGCGGCCTCCGCCGAGCAGGCGTTCGACGTAGAGCGGCAGCTGCACCATCGCCCGAGTCAGGGCGTCCAGGCCGTCCTCGCGACCGTTATCCGACCGCAGGGCGGACAGAAAATTGCAGCAAAGCTCCATCTCCTCGACGAGCAGCGCGGCGCCGTAAGTCTCGGTGATGCGCAATGCGCCGCAGGCCTGGTGCAGCAGATCGGCCGCTCGCGCGAGTGCGGCCGTCCCGCCGCGGCCGTCGACGCAGTCCTCGAGCGCGAGGTGCGCGTTGCGAATGGTCTCCATGAGCTCGGCACTGACGATCGCCAGGGCATTGACGGCGTCCCGACCTTCGTCGTCGCCGGTCATCTGCTCATGAGTCCCCGTGTCGCCGGTCATCTGCTCGTCCGTGCCGCTCGCGACCGACTAGCCTGCCTCGGCCTGCGGCCCGGCCGGGGCCGCCTGCACGGGAGTTCCCTCGGGCTTTGGCGGCGTCGCATTGGACGAGGTTCGCTGCAACGCGCTCGCCTGCATCATCTCGGCCGGCAGCGTGAAACCTTCGACCGTCTTCCTGAGTTCCGTGGCAAGCTGCGACAGCTTCGAAATCGACGCTGCCGTGGCGGCTGTCGCATTGCCCGTCTGATCGCCGATTTCCTTCAAGCGCGTCGTACGGCGCGTCACGTCGGCGGCGGCGCCGGCCTGCTGGCGCGCCGCGCCCGAGATGTTCTGGACGAGGCTCGCGATCTGGTTCGAGACCTGCTCGATTTCGTCGAGTGCCGCGCCCGCGTTCTCTGCGAGCAGGGCGCCGCCAACCACGTCCGTCGTGCTGCGCTCCATCGAGATCACGGCTTCGTTCGTGTCCGCCTGAATCGTCCGCACGAGGACCTCGATCTGTTTGGTAGCATTCGTCGAGCGCTCCGCGAGGCGCTGGACCTCGTCGGCAACGACGGCGAAACCGCGCCCGGCTTCGCCGGCCATCGATGCCTGAATCGACGCGTTGAGCGCGAGGATGTTCGTCTGCTCGGCGATATCGTTGATCAGTTCCACGATGTTGCCGATTTCCTGCGAGCTTTCGCCGAGCCGCTTGATGCGCTTCGACGTCTCCTGGATCGTCTCACGGATCGCGTTCATGCCGTCGATCGTGCGCCGCACGGCCTCACCGCCCTTGTGCGCGACTTCGACCGAGTGGCGCGCGACGTCGGACGAGCGTTCCGCGTTGCCGGACACTTCCTCGATCGAGCCCGCCATCGACACGATCGACTCGGTGGCCGCGTTGATTTCCCTTGCCTGGTTGTCGGCCGCCTTCGCGAGATGCGCCGCCGTGTTTTCGGTTTGCTTGGTCGCCGTGTCGACCATGAGCGCCGTCTCGTTGACGGTTGCGACGAGCTTGCGCAGTTCCTCGATCGCGAAGTTGAACGAATCGGCGATCGTTCCGGTGATGTCTTCGGTCACGGTCGCTTCGACGGTCAGGTCGCCGTCGGCAAGGCTGCCCATTTCGTCGAGCAGCCGCAGGATCGCCCGCTGGTTGCGTTCGTTCTGGTCGGCTTGCACTCTCGCCTGCCGTTCGAACACGGACACTTTCGAGTGCATGGCCTGCAGACCGAGCACGGCAGCGAACGCAAGGCCCAGAATACCGATCGGGATCCACCGATTGCTCAGGGAGCCGGGCAGGGGCACGTCGCCGCCCGGCGCGCCGAATGCGGAGTCGAGCAGTTTATTCGCCGTATCGGCGAGTTGCGCCTGCATTGCGGCGGCGACGCCGACCGCGCCGATGTTGCCGCCAAGTACGGTCGACTGTTCTTCGAGACTCGCAACGACGCCGAAAAGCGGCGCGACAGCGGTTTCCCGCCCGTCCTCGTCGAGCCGGCTGACGTCGAGGTCGGTTTCGTCCCCGTTCAGGCCATTGACGACGCTGCGCAGGAAGGCGATGTCGTCGGCGATGGTGTTCGCTGCGCTCTCGCCGCCCGCCGGCAGGGCCGACGCCGTCCGGCGGATACGCTCCGCACGTTGCTGGAATTCCTGGATCGTGGCCGTCGCACCGGACCGGTCGAGCAGCGCATCCGATCCCTCGAGCATCGCCTGCGCATCGGCCGCCAGTTGCGCAGCCGCATCCGACACGGATTCGACTTCCGCCCGCCTCGCAAGAATCGCCGAAGCCTCCGACTCGAGTCGCCGCCAGTCGACCGAACGGCCCGGGGCCCCGCCGCGGCGCAGCGACGCAATACGCCTGAGGCTCGCGTCCAGCCGATCGTATGCGCCGTCTTCGCCTTCGACCGCGCGTTCGGCCTGGGACGAAATCGCCTGAGACAGCGCGGCGAGTTCGGACGCTGACGGGCCGCTGCCGCCCTGAAGATAGACGAGTGCCGCTGCGACGAGCAGCAGGACGGCCGTGACACCGGCGACGATTCGGAATGTGGACGCATTGTCAGTTTTCGTGGTCATAGTTCTTCGGATCGTTTATTCCGCAGCCGCCTGCAGAAACAGGTTACTTTCGACGAGATCGAACAAGTTGAACACGGGCCAGGACTCGCCGCCCCGCTGGTACGTCCCGCCCAGATAGCGATCGCAGCGCACGGCGGTCTCGGCGGTCTCGCTCGAATACTCGTGCTCCATGAAACGCCGGAATCCGAGCACTTCGTCTACGACGAGCCCGGCCGGCACCTCGCGATGGTTGACCGAGACGACCCGGGCCGTTCGTCGCAGCGCCGTCCTGCCGCTGCCGAGGAGCAGTTTCAGATCGATCAGCGGCAGCAGGTGGCCACGCAAGTTGGCGATGCCGAGCAGCCAGCGGTTGGCGCCCGGGACCCGCGTCATCGTATCGGGTAGCATCAGTACTTCTCGAACCTGGTCGCGGCTCGAGACGAAGCGTTCCTCGCCGATGCGAAACCCGACGCCGACCCACTCCTCCGACGCATCGCCGGTGCCCTGTCCTGCATGTGCCGCGCGGCTGCGCCGCTCCATCGCCTGGAGCAATTCGAACGGGTGTTCGACGAGCGCCGCGAACTCGGTCACTTCAAGCCGCCATGACCGAGTTGATCTTCGCGACCAGTGCCTTGTCCGCGACCGGCTTGACGAGGTACTCGACCGCGCCCTGCCGCATCCCCCAGATCTTGTCGCTCTCCTGACCCTTGGTCGTGATCATAATGACCGGGATGCCCGACGTCGCCGGGTCGCCGGTCAGCTTGCGCGTCGCCTGGAAGCCGTTCATGCCGGGCATGACGACGTCCATGAGAATGCAGTCCGGCCTCGAAGAGGAAGCCTGCCGGATGCCCTCTTCGCCGCTGTCGGCGACGAGCGTCTCGAAACCGGCTTTCTCGAGCATGCTCTGGAAGAGGTGCAGTTCGGTCGGAGAATCGTCGATGATGAGAACTGTGGCCATCGTCATTCCCTAGTTAATCTGGTTGGAGATCGCACCAAGCAATTCGTCCTTGGTGAACGGCTTGGTCAGGTATTGCTCGGAGCCGACAATGCGGCCGCGCGCCCGGTCGAATAAGCCGTCCTTCGACGACAGCATGATGACGGGCGTTTCCCGGAAGGTCTTGTTGTGTTTGATCAGAGAGCAGGTTTCATAGCCGTCGAGGCGAGGCATCATGATATCGACGAAGATGAGATCCGGTTGATGGTCGGCGATCTTCGAGAGCGCATCGAAACCGTCGATGGCCGTGAACACCTGGCAACCTTCCTTGGTCAACAGCGTCTCGGCTGTACGGCGAATGGTCTTGCTGTCGTCTACGACGAGAATCTTGAGGCCCGACAAGCCTCTGGGCGCATTACCTGACACCACAATCCCCACTTGAGAAAACCGACTTTTACCATATTGACATAAGTCCTGCTACGACGCGCGTCCCGACACCCAAAATCGCCATAAATCGGGTGCTTACGAGTGATTTCGCTGTATAGTTGGCCGCCTCGCAAGATTTGACCGGATTTCAGGCACGAATGGCTTCGAAACCTCTCAGAATCGGCATCGTCATGGACCCGATCGGCTCGATTACGCCGTACAAGGATTCCTCGCTCGCGATGTTGCTCGAAGCGGAGCGCCGCGGCGCCGAGATTCACTATTTCGAACAGAAGGACGTCAGCTTGCTGACGGGCAGGGCGCTGGGCCGGTCCACGCTGTTGCACGTGCGCGACGACGACGACAGCTGGTTCGAATTCGGGTCCCGCCAGGACGTTGCGCTCGGCGAGCTGGATACGATCCTGATGCGCAAGGATCCGCCCTTCGACATGGAATACGTCTATACGACGTACGTTCTCGACCGGGCGGAGCGCGAAGGGGCCTTGATCGTCAACGCACCGCAGGCCCTGAGGGACATGAACGAGAAGGCCTACACGGCCCGGTTCCCCGAACTCACACCCGCGACACTGGTCACGCGTTCGATGGACGAGATGAAAGCGTTCCTCGCCGAGCACGGACACGTGGTCGCAAAACCGCTGGACGGTATGGGCGGCCGGTCCGTCTTCGTGATCAGGCACGGCGACAAGAATGCCAACGTCGTGTTCGAAACGTTGACGGACTTCGGCAGCCGGTTTGCCATGGCACAGGTTTTCGTCCCCGAGATCAGCGCCGGCGACAAGCGCATCCTGCTGATCGAGGGCGAGCCGGTACCGTATGCGCTCGCCCGCATCCCGTCAGACGAGGACAACCGGGGAAACATGGTGGCCGGCGCGGCCGCCGTGGGCCGGGCGATGTCCGGGCGCGACGTCGAGATTTGCGAGCGGGTCGGCCCCGTGTTGCGCGACGCCGGCGTGCTGTTCGCGGGAATCGACGTCATCGGCGACTACCTGACCGAAGTCAACGTGACGAGCCCAACGGGTATCCGGGAACTCGACAAGCAATTCGACCTCAACATTGCGGGCCTGATGTTCGATGCGATCGAAGCCGGGCTCGGGAAACAGGGTGTCAGGAGATAAGGGACAGTTACCTTATCTCCCCTCGTTCGAGCCGTCGACATG
>JAKSCZ010000313.1 GCA_022360335.1 Pseudomonadota bacterium | reverse complement strand
GGAAATAAGGTGACTGACACCGTATTTATTAGGGCAGGTCGTCGATCAGTGACGGGTCCTTGACCGGTTCGATCAAGTCCTGCGGGTTGACGTCGAGGGCCAACGCGGTTGCGCTCGCCGTGTAGATCGACGAGTAGGTGCCGACGATGATGCCGACGATCAGCGCGATCGAAAACGGCGCGATCGACTCGCCGCCCAGCATCAACAGCGCGATCAGCACGAGCAGGGTCGTCAGACCCGTGATCAGGGTGCGCGCGAGCATCTCGTTGATCGACACGTTCATCGCGTCCTGGGCCGACACGCCGCGCAGGCTCAGGAAGTTCTCGCGAATGCGATCGAATGCGACGACCGTGTCGTTGAGCGAATAGCCGATGACGGCGAGCACGGCCGCCACGACGGTCAGATCGAACGGCAGGCCGAAGACCGAGAAGAAACCGACCGTGACGATCGCATCGTGCGCGAGCGCCGCGACGGCGCCCGCAGAGAACTTCCACTGAAAGCGGATCATCACGTAGACGAAGATCATGAGCAGCGCGACGACCATTGCCAGCGCACCCTTCTCCGCGAGTTCGCTGCCGACCTGCGCGCTGACGAACTCGACGCGACGCAGCTCGAAGTCCTGCCCGCTCGCCGCGAGCGTCGCCTGGAGCTCCCTGCGCACTTCGTCGGCCGACACGTCCTCCTGCGGCGGCAGGCGTACCAGCACGTCCGTGTCCCGGCCGAATCGTTGCACCTGGGCATCCTCGAATCCGGCGGCCGAGAGCTCACCCCGAATCCGTTCGAGATTCGCCGCCTGCGAATAGCCGACCTCGAGCAGCACGCCGCCCGTGAAATCGATCCCGAACTGCAGCCCGCGCGTGTACAGCGAAACGAACGACACGGCGACGAACAGCACCGAGAATACCAGCGCGATCTTGCGCCGCGACGGACTCAGGAAGTCGATGCCGGTCTTTTCCTTTATCAGCCTCATCCCGATCTCCCTATACCGGCAACGACTGCAGCCTGCGCCCGCCGAATGCGAGATTGGCGATGGCCCGTGTGCCGACGATGGCCGGGAACACACCGCCTTCGGTGTTGGCCTCCCGGGGTTCGGCGGTGAGGTACTCAGTCCACCTGGACAGGTAGATTCCTATTTTATCAAACAGGCTCAATGAATTGGCCGGGTACAGACGAACCACCGCGGAAATCGGAAGCACCGCTTCCCGGCCGTTGACATCGGCCAGCGTCAGGCTAAAGC
>JAKSCZ010000484.1 GCA_022360335.1 Pseudomonadota bacterium | reverse complement strand
TCGCGTTCTTCTTCGGCGACGACGGTATCTGCCCGCGCACGCGATAGCGGCCTCATGACGATCCCGGCTGCAAGGACCAACCTGCTCGGCATGTCCCGGGACATGCTCGAGCGGTATTTCGCCGGGCGCGGCGAGAAGCCGTTCCGTGCGCGGCAGGTCATGCAGTGGATTCATCAGCGCGGCGTAACCGACTTCGAGGCGATGACCGACCTGTCGAAGCCGCTGCGCGAGGCCCTGAAGCGTGACGCGGAAGTCCTGCCGCCGGCGATACAGTCGCGGCACGACTCCGAAGACGGCACCTCGAAGTGGCTGTTCGCGACGGGCTGCGGCCAGGCGATCGAGACCGTGTTCATACCGGGGCCGGGGCGCGGGACGCGGTGTATTTCGTCCCAGGTCGGCTGCGCGCTCGATTGCGCGTTCTGCGCCACGGGCGCGCAGGGATTCAATCGCAATCTGACGAGCGCCGAAATCGTCGGCCAGGTCTTCGTCGCGAACGGCGAACTGCCGCGTCGCGAGAACGGCGACCCGGCCGTGACGAACGTCGTGTTCATGGGCATGGGCGAGCCGCTCGCGAACTACCGCAACGTCGTCCCCGCGCTCGAACTGCTGATCTCCGATTACGGCTACGGCCTGTCACGGCGGCGCGTCACGATCAGCACGTCCGGTATCGTGCCGCACATCGAAAGACTCGGCGACGAGTGCAACGTGTCGCTGGCGGTGTCCTTGCACGCGCCGAACGACGAATTGCGCGATGCGATCGTGCCCATCAACAAGCTGCATCCGATCGCCGAGCTGCTCGATACGTGCTGGCGCTACGCCGCGAAACGTTCGAATCGCTTCGTCACCTTCGAGTATGTCATGTTGCGCGGCGTCAACGATTCGATCGATCACGCCGACGAGCTGTTCGGCCTGCTCGGAGACAAGCCCGCCAAGGTCAACCTGATACCGTTCAATCCGTTCCCGGGCACGGTATTCAGGCGCTCGTCGGCGGACACGATACGGCATTTCCAGAATCGCCTGCGTGAGCGCGGCGTGGTCGCGACGACGCGCAGGACGCGCGGCGGCGACATCGATGCGGCCTGCGGACAGCTGGCCGGTGAGGTGAGCAATCGGGTTCGCAACCGGCTCGGCGCGAAGGCGATCGGTAGCAAGAATCCAAAGGTGGCGTCAGCGTGAACAAGAACGATTCCATTGCATGGCTGGTTTTGGCGGGCTTCATCGTGTCCGGCTGCGTTTCTTCGACGACGACCGGTGCGCTGCCTGCCGAACCGGACGACGGCGATGCGGCCGAGTACAATTACCAGCTCGGTGCGCGCTACTACCGGAACGAGAGCTACGAACTCGCACGCGACCGCCTCGAGCGCGCGATCGAACTCGAGCCGAGGATGGCCAAGGCGCACATGACGCTCGGCATGACCTTCGAAGCGCTGGAGATTCCGCGGCTCGCCGCGGAGTCTTACGGTAACGCGATCAGAGTCGCTCCGCGCGACTTCAACATCCAGAACGCCTATGCCGTCTATCTCTGCAGGCAGCAGGACTTCGCGGGGGCAGGCGAATACTTCGAGCGCGCCGCGACCCACCCGGAGAACGACGACGCCGAGCAGACGCTGACGAACGCCGGTCTCTGCATGCTGCAAAAGCCGGACCAGGCCGAAGCCGAACGATTCTTCCGGACCGCACTCGACCACAAGGCGACGTACGGCGAGGCGCTCCTGCAGCTTTGCCTGTTGAAGGTCCGGCAACAGGATTACCTGGGCGCACGCGCGTTCCTGGAGCGATTCATGAGCGCCAACATGACGACTGCCGGCGTGCTGTATCTTGCCGCGGAGATCGAGAAAAAGCTCGACAACGAGCGCGGCCGCAGCGAGTACGTGAACCGCCTGCTCCGCGAGTTCCCCGAATCGCAGGAGGCGCGCAGGATTCTCGGCAGCGGTTGAGCATGAAAGACGACGGCGACCGACAAGGCAAAACGGCAACGGACGAGGCGGGCGAACCGCTCGGCGGCGAGCGCCTCGCCGAAGCGCGTCGCGCACAGCAGATCGCCGTGCCGGAAATCGCCAAGGAGCTGCACCTCGACGAACCCAAGGTGCGCGCGCTCGAGCGCAACGAGTTCGACGTCCTCGGCGCGCCCGTCTTCGCCAAAGGGCACCTGAAGAAGTACGCGCAGCTCGTCGGCGTCGACGGCGACGAGGTCATGGCGGACTACTATCGCCTGAATCGCGCCGCCTCGATCTCGATGCCGCCTGTCGTGTCGTCACGGCGGCGGCCGCGCAGGGAGCTCTCGCCCGGCCCGTGGATTGCCCTGCTCGTCGTGGTCATCCTCGCCGTCACCGCGTACTGGTGGTTCACGCGGCTCGCAGAGCCGGGGCCGACACCCGGCGAGCCTGCGCAGGATCCGTTGCCCGGCGGGCCGAGCTCGGGCGTCGTCGTGCCGCCCGAGACCGATCGGGAGACGATGGAAATCCCCGAAGAGGCCGATACGGAGATGATCGTAGAGCCCGGGTCCGCGCCGCCGGCCCTCGACGCGGCGGGCTCGCCGGAGATCGTCCCGGGCCAGATGCGCATGTTGCTGACCTATACGGGCGACTGCTGGACCGAGATTTCGGATGCGACCGGGCGGCGCCTGTTCTTCGATCTCGGCAAAGACGGCCGCAGCGTGGAGCTGAGCGGCGCCGAGCCGTTCAACGTTCTGTTCGGCAGCCCGGCCAACGTTGCCGTGACGGTCAACGGCGATGCCTACGCGCTGCCGCCGGTCGTCCGGCCCGACCGCCCGATGCGCCTGGCGATTTCGGGATCCTGACAGACACCCGATTCACGGAAGAGAAGTGAAGCCCAGACCCATACGTGGAATGAACGATATCCTGCCCGGCGTTGCGGGCACCTGGCGTTACCTCGAGACCGAGCTGCGGGACATCGCGCAGTCTTACGGTTACGAGGAGATTCGCTTGCCGATCCTCGAACACACGGAGCTCTTCAGGCGCTCCATCGGCGAGGTCACGGACATCGTCGAGAAGGAGATGTACACGTTCGAGGACCGCAACGGAGAGAGCCTGACGATGCGGCCCGAGGCGACGGCAGGCGTCGTGCGCGCCGGCATGACCAACGGCCTGCTGCACAACCGGAAACAGAAGCTGTGGACGGCGGGGCCGATGTTCCGCTACGAGAAACCGCAAAAGGGGCGGTACCGGCAGTTCCATCAATTCGACGTGGAGGCGCTCGGCTACGAGGGTCCCGACGTCGACGCCGAGCTCATCGTCATGAGTGCGCGGATGTGGCGGCGTCTCGGCATCGACCGGATCCGGCTCGAGATCAATTCCCTCGGCGTGCCGGAATCGCGCGCACGCTATCGCGAGGCGCTGGTCGAATACTTCACGGGCGTGAAAAGCGCGCTCGATGAGGATAGTATTCGCCGGCTCGAACAGAATCCGCTGCGCATCCTCGACAGCAAGAACCCGGACATGCGCGACGTCGTCGAGGGCGCGCCGGTCATGCTGGACTATCTCGACGAGGCCTCGGCCGCCCATTTCGAGGGTCTCGAGCGACTCCTGGCGGCGGCCGGAGTCGGGTTCGAGGTCAATCCGCGGCTCGTCCGCGGGCTCGCCTACTACTCGCGGACCGTGTTCGAGTGGGTCACGGATGCGCTGGGGTCGCAAGGCGCCGTGTGCTCGGGCGGCCGTTACGACGGTCTCGTCGAGAAACTCGGCGGCCGTGCGACGCCGGCCGTCG
>JAKSCZ010000341.1 GCA_022360335.1 Pseudomonadota bacterium | reverse complement strand
TCAGCCTGCAATACGACTGGAGCACAGGCGCCGGGTTCGCCGATTCGATCGAAACCCACGTCTTCTTCCAGACGGCCGACGGCCTGCAGCACACGGCCCAGGACCGCATGGTCTATTCCTTTTTCGACGTCATGAATTTTGCAACTTACTTCGGCGAGCCCGGCCTGCGCGTATCGGATTTCGAGTTCAACCAGGCCATGTCCGGCGTCGGCGCGACGTTCACGAAAACGTTTACCGCCGGCGGCACCGAGCACGCGTTGGTCTATGGCCTGACGTACGACGCGATCGATACCGAGCGTCCGCGGGAACGCTACGAGGTGCGGTATTCCACGGGCGAGGTCACCCGGGATATCCGGCTGATACCGGGCGGCGCTCTCGTATTCCAGGGGATCGATCCGGGCCCGTATTTCGAGGTCTTTCCGAACAGGTCTTTCCCCGACACGGAGACCAGGCGAACCGGCGTCTACGTACAGGACGAAATAGCGTTCGGCACGAGCGGTTTCACGCTGATACCGGGCCTGCGCTACGAACGTTACGAAATGGACCCGAGTTCCGAGGGTATCCTCGACATCTCGGGATTCGGCTTCGGCATTACGTCGGTCAGCGAAAGCCATACGTCGGCCAACCTCGGCCTGATCTACGACGTCAACGAGGAGGTTGCGCTGTTTGCACAGTATGCGGAAGGATTCCGTCCGCCGAATTACGAAGAGGCCAACATCGCCTACGTCAACTACGGTGTCGGCTACGGCATCATGCCGAATCTCGACCTGGAAGCGGAGACGAGCCGGGGTCTGGAACTCGGTGTCAAGGCGAACCTCGACGACTCGTTCGTGAGTTTCGCCGTGTACGACAATCGCTACGACGATTTCATCGCGACCGAGGTAATCGGGTTCCAGGACGGAATCACCCTGTTCCAGGAAACGAATATCGGCGAAGCACGGATTTACGGCGCCGAACTCGTGGGGATCGTCGCGGCGAGCGAAAAGCTCGAGTTCAGTGCCAGCATCGCGTACGCGCGCGGCGAAGACGAAGAGGACGACGTGCCGCTCGACTCGGTCGATCCGCTGACGACCGTGCTCGGCATGCGCTACAGCGGCGCCGGGGATCGCTGGTCGATCGAGCCGCGTATCACGCTGGTCGACGCCAAGGACAGGGTGTCGGCGCCCGACGTCGTTACGGCGTCGAGCTACCGCGTCGTCGACGTCGTCGGCTCCTGGAACATCACGGACAATGCCGAGCTGCGCATCGGGCTCTTCAACCTTACCGACGAGGAATACGCCCGCTGGGCCAACCTCCAGGGGCTGCCCGCAGACGATCTCGAGGCTATCGCGCTGTCGCAGGAGCCCGGCTTCAATGTGCGCGCGGCGCTCAGCGTCAGCTTCTGAGAGGTCTGTCAATGAGCTTGAGCACGACCCTCCGGCGGCTGTCGATTGTCGCACATGCCCTTTCGCCGCTTACCGGACCGTGATACTCCCCGACCCCGTGTCGATCTGCAGCAGCGGCCCGCCGCCGCGGACCTCGCCCGTGACGCGGCGCTTCGAGATCTTGTCCCGCACGGTCAGCGGATGATCGATCGTAATACTGCCGGAGTTCGACTCGGCATCGAAGTCGAACGCGGCGTCGTCGGGCAGGTCCACACTGACCGGGCCCGAACCCGTGTCGAGCTCCCAGGGACCTTCCAGGCGCCCCTCGACGACGATGCGGCCGCTGCCCGAGTCGGCCCGCAGAGCGCCCGCGACACCGCGTAGTTCGCTGCTGCCCGAGCCCGTATCGACGTCGACGTCGCCCGGGGCGGTCTGCAGGAGATAAACGCTGCCGCTGCCCGTGTCCGCGCGGAAAGCGCCGGCAACGCCGTCGGCGCGGATCGAACCGCTGCCGGTATCGGCTTTGACGGGGCCGCCGATATTCGTGAGTTCGATACTCCCCGATCCCGTATCGGCCTCGACCGGCGCCGCGATACCGGCGATGCGGATCGAGCCCGAACCCGCATCGGCGATGACTTCGGTGTCGGCGGGAACGACGATCTCGTAGCTGACGACGACCTTCCGGCCGAGGCTGCGGTCGGCGAAGTGGCCGACGCGCAGACGGCCGGCGCTGAGTTCGACGGGCGGCTCGTCGATGACCTGCCGAACGATCTCCCCGGCGTTCGCGCGCGAGCGCCAGAAGCCGCTCCTTTTGACCTCGATCGTGCCGACGATGCTCGCCTCGCCCCCGCTCCCCGTACGCACGTCGATCGATCCGCTGCCGGTGTCGACGTCGAGCACGACGGAGCCGGCCAGCGCGACGGTCTCCTCGAACGTGCCGTCGGCCGCGACGGCCGCGCCCGGGATCAGCAGTATCGTCAGGATCAGGTTCTTCAGGGTCGTCGTCGCACGCATGGTCGGTCTCCGGTTTCTCGGGGTTGTGGGGATTAGATGCCGCCCGGGGCCATTTGGATGCAATCGACCGGGCCCTCGGGCGCGTGCTGCGAGCGTCGCATCAGACGTGCAGTTCGACGAGGTCGCCGTCGGCGACGAGGTGGTCGGGCCCGACCTGCTGGCCGTCGAACACGCCGGTACCCCAGATGCGCGCGAACCTGAGGCCCCGTGCAATGTCCTCGTGCACGAGGCGCGCGACGTCGTGCACCGTGTCGCCGCGACGGACCGTGAACGGCTTGTCGGTATCGGCCTTCCGGCCCGGCGATTTGGTGTAGACGCGCACGACCCGGAGTGCATCGAACAGGAACGGTCCGATCGCCTCGAGGCCGTCGCCCGCCTCGGCCGACACCGTCAGCGCCGGAAAGCGCAGGCCCAGCAGTTCTTCGAGCACCCTGACCTCGTCCGGGTCCGGATCGAGGTCACACTTGTTGGCGATCAGGACCGTCGGCAGGTCGAGTCGAAACGGGTCGTCGGCTTCGCCGGCGCCCGGCGCGTCGCCGAGACCCGGCCAGGCCGATCTCAGGTGGATCTTCTTCTCCGCCAGGCGTCCCAGGACCGCGGGCACCTGCTCGAGGCATTCGGGATCGGCGACGTCGATGACGAGCAGCACGCCGTCGGCGTGCTGCAGCGTGTTGACCAGCCAGGGTTCCATGAAATCGGCCGATACGGGCGGCAGGTCAACGAGCTGAAACTGCACGTCCTCGCAGGGCAGCATGCCGGGCACCGGCAGGCGGGTGGAGCAGGGATACGGTCCGACGTCACTGTGCGATCCGGTCAGGCGCACGTGCAGGCTGGACTTGCCTGCATTGGGCGGCCCGATCAGGGCGAGCTGCGCCGCGCCGTCGGGACGCACGACGTGCGTGGGTCCGCTGCGCCTGCCGCCCTTCTTCGGCCCGGCAAGCTCTTCGCTCAGTTGCTTGATGCGGGTCTTGATGTCCGATTGCAGGTGCTCGGTGCCCTTGTGTTTCGGGATCGTCCGCAGCATGTCCTTCAGGCACGCCAGGCGGTCCCCGGGCTCGCGGGCTGCGCGATAGGCTTCTTCGGCCTTCTTGTACTCGGGGGTGACGTTGGTGGGCATGTCGTCGGATCTTACCCGAGCCGGGCGGCCTCGTTCGCCGGTCTGCGATTGCGAACGCGCGTGCGGACTACTGCGCCCGGAATCAGCCGTAGGCGGGCGCGTTCCCCGCTTTCCACTTGATGTTGCAGCCGATGCTCGGGACCTGGCGCCCGTCGACGGGCCGGTCCGAGAGCGCGGCATCGAGAGCGGCGCGCAGGTCGTGTCCGTCGACCGGCCGGTCGTTGGACGGCCGGCTGTCGTCGAGCTGACCCCGGTAGACGAGCCGCCGGTGCCGGTCGAATACGTAGAAGTCCGGCGTGCAGGCGGCGAGATAGGCCTTGGCCGTCTCCTGGCTTTCGTCGACGAGGTAGGGGAACGCGTAGCCCCGCGCTTCGGCTTCCTGTTTCATCTTCTCGGGCGCATCGTCCGGGTAGTTGGGCGCATCGTTGCTGTTGATCGCGTAGATCGCGACGCCGCGTCCCGGGTAGTCGGTCCCGATGCGGGCGAGTTCTTCGCGGACGTGCTTCACGAACGGGCAGTGATTGCAGATGAACATGACGAGGTAGGCCCCGGCGCCGTCGGCGAGCGAGTGCATCTCGCCGTCGGGGTCGGGCAAGGTGAAAGCCGGCGCCGGCGTACCGAGCGCCAGCATCTGCGATTCGACAGCAGCCATGCCTGTGTATCCTCCGGGCCGTTTTGGCGAGCTTAGCAAATCGTACGGCCTCGGGTGGTATCCTCGGACGAATATGAGCAAGCGCAGCAAGATCGCCTGGACCGTCGCCGCCGTCGTCGCCGCCGCGCTCGCGCTGAGCGGTTTCGCCGACGGCGCGTCCGGCGATTATGCCGACGAAGCGTTCAAGCGCGCGCTCGTGACGTTCGCGATAGCCCGCACGCTCAACGGCATCATCTCGGTCGCACAGGGCACCGAGCTTGCGGTCGAGCCGGGCGGCGTCGGGGTCGCCTTCACCGTCGGGCAGATCCTCGATCCGATCAACGACCTGGTCGAGCAGTTTTCGTCCGTCATGCTGGTGGCGACGAGTTCGCTCGGCCTGCAGAGCATCCTGCTCGACATGACGGGCTGGTGGGGAGTGACGTTCGCGCTGGTGGCGGCCGCGACGTTCCTGCTCGTGTCGGCCTGGTGGCCGGGCGGAACGCGGTCTTCGACCGCGGCGCTCGCGCTGCGGCTGTTCCTGATTGCGGGATTCCTGCGCTTCGCGCTGCCGATTCTGATCGTCGGCACGCACGTCGTCTTCACCGAATTCCTCGAAAGCGAACACGATCGGGCGGCCGCGGTACTCGAGGCGACGAGCTCGGCGATCGAGGACCTCAACCGGCAGGAGCCCGTCGCCGGAGCCGATTCGGCCGGCGCGGGCCTGATGGACCGGCTCGGCGAGATCTGGGACAGCTCGGTCGGACATCTCGACGTTTCCGGGCGCATCGAGCGCCTCAGGGAAAGCGCATCGAACGCGAGCGAGCAGATGATCCGCCTGATCGTGATCTTCGTGCTGCAGACGATCGTCCTGCCGCTGGTCTTCCTGTGGCTGGTCGTCGAAGGCCTCAAGGGCCTGGCCGGCAGGGCCTTGAGTTCGAAAGACTAGGACCGGACCGGCTCGAACCTCGCCTGGAAGAACCTGAGCATCTTCGGCTCGTAGACGAAGCGCAGCCCCTCGATCCGGTCCGCCCGCTCGGCGACGTCCATCATGGCCTCGGCCGTAACGTCCATGTGCGCCTGCGTATAGACCCGGCGCGGGATCGTCAGCCGGATCAGTTCGAGCGCCGGTGCGTGGTTCTCTCCCGTCGCCGCGTCGCGCCCCGCCGACACGATGCCGCGTTCCATCGCGCGTACGCCCGACGCGCGGTACAGCTCGGCGGCGAGCGCCTGCGCCGGGAAGCGTTCCTGCGGGATGTGGGGCAGCATGCGCCGGGCGTCCGGAAAGACGGCGTGGCCGCCGATCGGCAACACGATCGGGATGCCCGCCTCCCGCAGCCTGTTGCCGAGGTATTCGACCTGGCCGACGCGCGCGTGGATGTGGTCGTCGTCGACGCTCTCGCCGATGCCGATCGCCAGCGCCTCCATGTCGCGACCGGCCATGCCGCCGTAGGTGTGCAGGCCTTCGTAAACGACGACCAGCGCGCACGCCCGTTCGTACAGGTCGGGATCGTTCATCGCCAGGAAGCCGCCGATGTTGACCATTGCGTCCTTCTTCGACGACATCGTCGCGACGTCCGTCAGCGCACAGATTTCGTAGACGATCTCCCTGATCGACTTGTCCTCGCAGTCTTGTTCGCGGCGCTGGATGAAGTGTGCGTTCTCGGCGACGCGCGTCATGTCGTGCACGAGCCGCACGCCGTGTTCGTCGCACCATGCGCGGACCTCCCTCAAGTTCTGCAGCGAGATCGGCTGGCCGCCGGCCATGTTGACGCAGGTCGCGATGCAGACGTACGGGATACTGTCCGCACCGACTTCGTCGACGAGTGCATCGAGTTTGCCGATATCGACGTTGCCTTTGAACGGATGCTCGGACTGCGAGTCGTGCGCCTCGTCGACGATGACGTCGACAAACGTACCTCCTGCCAGCTCCTGGTGCAGGCGCGTCGTCGTGAAATACATATTGCCCGGGACGTAGTCGCCGTCCGAGATCAGTATCCGGCTCAGGATGTTCTCGGCGCCGCGGCCCTGGTGGGTCGGTACGGTATATTTATAGGAGTAATACTCCTCGACCGCGTCGCGCAGGCGGTAGAAGTTGGCGCTGCCGGCATAGGCTTCGTCGCCGCGCATCAGCCCCGCCCATTGCCGGTCGCTCATGGCGCCGACCCCCGAATCGGTCAGCAGGTCGATGTAGACGTCCTCGGAGCGCAGCAGGAACGTGTTGTATCCGGCTTCGCGAATCGCCGCGTCGCGCTGCTCGCGCGTGGTCATCTTGAGGAGTTCGACGGCCTTGATTTTGTAAGGCTCGGCCCAGGAATGTCGTCGCATGGTCATACCTCCAACGGCAAGCTATTCCCGCGGCGGGCCGCCCGCCATACGTAGTTGTACGGCGCACGCCGGCGGCGCGTTCGTGAGGTAGACTGTGCACGGACCGGCAAACGACGAGGGGGGATCGCTCATGACGGCGGCCCGTATTGCGACAGGCCTTGCGCTTTTCCTGCTGGCGGCGACCGCGACGAGCTGGGCGCAGTCGCCGCGCACCGAACACACGTTCGGACTCGACGATCCGGACAAGCCGCCGGGGGCCACGTTGTCGGATGCCGCCATGCTCGTCGGCTCGTGGACGGGTACGGCGTTCGGCGGGACCTTCGAGGAGGTCTGGAACCCGCCGTCGGCCGGTTCGATGGTCGGCCTGTTCAAGCTCATGCACGAAGGCAGGGTCACGATGTACGAGATCCTGCTGCTCACCGAAGAAGAGGGTACGCTCAGCCTCAAGGTGAAGCACTTCGATCCGGATTTCAGCGCCTGGGAGGAGAAGGAAGACTATGTCGACTTCCGCTTCGTCCAGGCCGGGGAAGACGCGCTGCACTTCTCGGGCATCAGCTTCTATCGCCTGAGCGACAACGAGATGCACGCCTATCTCGTCATGCGCCACGGTGACGAGATCAGAGAAGAAAAGATCGTTTACCACAGGGCCGATACGGCCAGATAAGCAGAAACGCGGCTCACGAGTATTGTTGAGACCGCTTCTAGAAGAAGGAGGACGGTCATGTCCATACCGGTAACGCTGACGTACGCCAGTCTCTTTGCGATCTTCGCACTGATATTGAGTTTTCGCGCGGGCGGCCTGCGCGGCAAGACGGGGATTTCCCTGCTGTATGGCGATCCTGCGAACATGGATCTCGCCGAGCGGGTCCGCGTGCACCAGAATTTTCTCGAGTACGTGCCGCTGATTCTGATCATGTTCGCCGCACTCGAAGCGCAGGGCGTATCGAGGATGTTCCTCTACGTGACGGGGGATCTGCTCGTCATCGCGCGCATCGCGCATGCGATCGGCCTGAAGCACGACAACATGCAGCACGTCGGGCGCCTGATCGGCGCAGGCGGCACGGCCCTCATCACCCTGGTCACGGCCGGCTACGGGCTGTGGCTCGGGGCCCGCGCGTTGCTGGGATAGCGAGGACGATGCGCGCGATCTTACCGATCGCCCGGCGGCGTTCCTGTCCGGCCGTCGCCGAAGCGCAGTAAATGTCTCATCGATTTAGTGGATTGCCGCAATAGTGCGGGGCCGCCTTTTGCGCGAGCATCCGTACAAAAGCGCTCATTTCTCTTCGACCCAGGCATCCATCATGACCAAGTACGTATACGCGTTCGCGGAAGGCGACGGTAAGAACAAGCAACTGCTCGGCGGCAAAGGCGCCAACCTCTGTGAAATGACCCAGATCGGCCTCAACGTGCCCCCCGGGTTCGTCATCACGACCGAGGCCTGTCTCGAATACCTGGACGGCGACTCGCTGCCCGAGGCCCTCATGACCGAGGTCGCGGAGCAGATCGCCGACCTCGAAAAAGCGACGGGCAAGACCTTCGGCAAAGGCCCCGATCCGCTGCTCGTGTCGGTGCGCTCCGGTTCGGCATTGTCCATGCCGGGCATGATGGACACGATCCTGAACCTCGGTCTCAACAAGGAGACGCTCGAAGGGCTCATCGAGCAGACCGGCGACGAGCGCTTCGCGTACGACGCCTACCGGCGTTTCATCCAGCTGTTCGGCAAGGTCGCGCTCGGCATCGACGACGAGCGCTTCGACGAGCACTTCGAAGCCGTCAAGCAACGTGCGGGCGTCAAGGCCGACGTCGGCCTCAATGCGAGCCACCTCAGGGAAATCAGCGAGCTGTTCCTCGACGTCGTCCGGCACGAGACCGGGCGCGAGTTCCCCGAGAACGTCATCGAGCAGCTGCAGCTCGCCGTCGAAGCCGTATTCCGTTCGTGGATGGGCAAGCGCGCGGTCGACTATCGCCGCGAGTTCCACATCACGCCGGACATGGCCAACGGCACGGCCGTCAACGTCTGCACGATGGTCTTCGGCAACAAGGGCGATGACTGTGCGACGGGCGTCGGCTTCACGCGCAACCCGGGTACCGGCGACAACGAGATGTTCGGCGAATACCTGACCAACGCCCAGGGCGAAGACGTCGTCGCGGGCATCCGCACGCCGAAACCCATCGTCGAACTCGGCGACGAGATGCCCGGGCAGTACGAGCAGCTCGTCGAGCTGCGCGACACGCTCGAGGCGCACTACAAGGAAGTGCAGGACTACGAGTTCACGATCGAGAAAGGCACGCTCTACTGCCTGCAGACGCGCAACGGCAAGATGAATGCGACGGCGACCGTGAAAACCTCGGTCGAGATGTTCCGCGAAGGCCTGATCACGCGCGACGAGGCGCTGCTGCGCGTCCCGCCCGAACTGCTCGAACAGCTCCTGCACCCGCGTCTCGACCCGGACCGGATGACGAAACCCGTCGCGCTGGGCCTGCCCGCGTCGCCGGGCGCCGCCTCGGGCAAGTGCGTATTCGACGCCGATCTCGCCGAGAAGCTCGGCAACGAAGGCGAGGCGCTCATCCTGGTTCGCGAGGAGACGCGGCCCGAGGACATCCACGGTTTCTTCGCCGCGCAGGGCATCCTGACGAGCCGTGGCGGCAAGACCTCGCACGCCGCCGTCGTGGCGCGCGGCATGGGCAAGCCCTGCGTCGCCGGCGCCGAGGGTATCGAAGTCGACGTGACGACGCGCACGGCACGCGTCGGCGACTACGTCATCCACGAAGGCGACGTCATCACGCTCGACGGCGCGACCGGCGAGGTGTTCCTGGGCGCGATCGCGACGATCCCGGCCGATTTCTCCGACGAGCTCGCCGAGCTGCTCGGCTGGGCGGACGACACGGCCGATCTCAGGGTCATGGCGAACGCCGATTCGCCCGACGCGGCGAAGTCCGCGCGCGAGTTCGGCGCGATGGGCATCGGCCTGTGCCGCACGGAACGCATGTTCAACGCGACGGACCGTTTGCCGATCGTCATCGACATGATCCTCGCCAACAACGAAGACGACCGCAAGGCGGCGCTCGCACGCCTGTTGCCCATTCAGCGCGACGACTTCGTGCAGCTGTTCACGGTCATGGCGCCGAACCCGGTTACGGTCCGGCTGCTCGATCCGCCGATGCACGAGTTCCTGCCGACCGAGCACGACCTCCTCGAGCAGATCGAGAACCTCGAGACGTATCGCAAGGTCGTTCGCGGCCGCGGCACGGCGATCGCCACGCTGGATCACGACGTGACGCTCCCGGCCGCGCTCGAAGAGCTCAGCGAGGACTTCGTCAACGATGCGCTCGTCCGCAAGGAGCGGATGCTGCGCAAGGTGCGCGAGCTCGAGGAAGTCAACCCGATGCTCGGCCACCGCGGCGTGCGCCTCGGCATCACCTACCCCGAGATCTACGAGATGCAGATCCGGGCGGTGCTCGAGGCCGCCATGCAATGCGCCGAGGACGGCATCGACGTCTACCCGGAGATCATGGTGCCGCAGGTCATCACGCTGCAGGAGATCGTGCACGTGAGGCGGGCCGCCGATGACATCGTCAGGAAGCTCGAACAGGAACACGACAAGACGCTGCACTTCAAGTTCGGCACGATGATCGAGACGGTCCGCGCCTGCACGCGCGCCTGGCATCTCGCCGGCATCGCCGAGTTCTTCTCGTTCGGCACCAACGACCTGACGCAGGCGACGTTCTCGTTCTCGCGCGAGGACGCCGAGAACAAGTTCCTGCCGATGTACAACGAAGCGGGCGTCCTGCAGGACAACCCGTTCGAGGTACTCGACCTCAAGGGCGTCGGCAAGCTCATCAAGATGGCCGTCAAGGGCGGCCGCGAGCAACGCGAAGACCTCAAGATCGGCATCTGCGGCGAGCAGGGCGGTCACCCCAAGGCGATCCAGTTCTGCCACGACGTCGGCCTGAACTACGTGTCGTGCTCCGGACCGCGCGTACCGGTCGCGAGGCTGGCCGCTGCGCAGGCGAAGCTGCGGGGATTGCAGGTGCAGTCTTCGGGCGGGGCCGCGGCGAAGTCGGCGGCCTGAGCGCTGGCGGCGCCCGGCAATTCCCCTATACTTGCTTGTGGGAGTATAAGAAAGGCCCGGCCGAGGGCTTCGAACGACGTCCACCTGCAAGGGGAACAACGATGAGAAAAACAAGACTGGCCGGCGGTCTCGCCGGCTTCACGGCGTTGCTGTTTTCGTTCAATGCACTCGCCGATGCGCCCGAGGACGAACGGGGCGCGATCAGCGATGTCTGGGTATTCGCAGTGAAGCGGGACAGGGAAGCCGAGTTTACGGCCGCGATGAAGGAACATATCGCCGTCCGCAAGGAACTGGGCGAACCGCGTAAATGGCATGCCTATCGCGCGGAAGTCGGTAAGCATCCCGGGCTCATCATGTACCGCAGCCCGCCGACGAGCTACGCCGAACACGATGCCTACCTCGACAGCGATCGCAGTGCCGTCGTCGAAGCCTTCAACGAGACGATCGATCCGCTCGTGGAACACTATCATCATTACATCGACTCCTACGACTGGAAGAACAGCCACTGGCCCGACGATGCGACGACCGCAGGACCCCTGTATACGGTAGTCACGCGCAAGTGGCGGCCCGGCGGCGGCTACGCATCGGAACAGGCACGGGAGAGGATGAGCCGGATCGCACTGAACGACGGATGGGCCGAAAAGGGCTACGAGTGGCTGTGGGTGGACCGTATCGGCGGTGCGCCGGTGCAGTCGATCGTATTCCCGGCAGCGAACTACGCCGAAACGGCGCCGACCGGTGAAGAGTTCGGCGCGTGGCTGGCCGGGCAAGTCGGCTCGGAGGAATCCGCAGAGATTATCGGGACCTGGCTCTCGGGCTTCTCGGCGGCAGACGTCACGATCTGGCGTTACGACCCGAGGATTTCGACCCCGTCCGACGACTAGTACCGGCGGCCGCGCGCGCTGGCAGCCGCGTCACGACGATTTCCTGTCCCGCAAGGACTGCATGCGGCGCAGGATGCTGTCGAGCGTGCGGATCGCGGCGAGGATGTGCGGGCCCTTGTTGAGCATCACGCAATCGGCGTGCTGGGACTCCGCGGCGTCGGTGATCTCGGCACGCGAGGGCAGACCTTTCTTGGCCTCGTTCTCGAGTACCTGGGTGGCCCAGATGACGGGAACGCGCGCTGCATCGCACATCCAGAGGATTTCTTTCTGCAATTCGGCGAGGCGCGCCCAGCCGCATTCGACGGCGAGGTCGCCGCGGGCGATCATGACCGCGATCGGGTAACGGCGCATCGCGGCGAGCATGACGCGTGCGAGGCGCTTGAAGCCCATCTTCGTCTCGACCTTGACGACGAGGCCGAGCCGGTCCGCGCCGAGCCGGTCGAACTCGTCGTACAGCAGCTCGACGTCGCCGGGCTTCGTGACGAAAGACAGGCTGACGCCGTCCGCGTGCCGCGCAACGAATTCGAGGTTGGTCTTGTCGGCGCTCGTCAGGCCCGGCAGCTCGATGTCGCTCGACGGGAAATTCATGCCCTTGTGGCCGCGCAGGCGGCTGCCCGTCGGCTTCGCCTTGGTGATCTCGACCTCGATCCGGTCGTCGCCGACCCCGGTGATGACGCCCGAGATCTTGCCGTCGTTGAGCGAGATGGCGTCGCCCGGGGACAGGTAGTCGAAGACTTCGGGCTGCTGGCAGGCAATGTGTGCGGGTTCGGCGACCGTACCGTCCGCGTTTCTGCGCGCCGGCTCGCCGGGCACGTTTTCCGCATGGATGAGCAGTACGTCACCGGCCCGGAGGAGCAGCGGCCGATCCACGGCGGGCAGCTCGCCGACCCGGTACTCGAGCATTTCGCCGACGTCGGCGCGCACCAGCGTGACCCGCGTACCCGTCGCGACGTACGAGCCCTGGTAGGACTCGAGCACGATACCCTTGTCGTCCTTTTCGGCCACGATCAGGCGGCGTTTCTTGCCGCGCGTGTCCCGAAAGCGGATTTCGTCGCCCTCGCGCGCCAACTCGGTGCATTCGCGCGGCACGGGGATCACGGCCGTCTTGGTGCCGCGCTGCAGCGTGTCGTCCGGGATCAGGCGGATGCGGCGCGGCGCGATGACGCGGCCCATCGGGTCGCGTTTGGGCCGGATGTGGACGACCCTGGGACCGGGCTTCAGCTCCCCGGTGCGCAGCTTCGGCCCGGCGAGGTCCATGAACACGCGGCATTCGGTACCGGCGGCTTTCGCCGCCGCGCGAACGTTGGCGATCATGCGCTCCCAGACCTCGCTGTCGTCGTGGGCGCAGTTGATGCGGGCGACGTTCATGCCGGCCGCGATCATTCCGGCAACGAGTTCGGGGTTGTCGGCGGCCCCGGCCGGCAACGTCACCATGATGCTGGCGTTGCGTCCCTCCGGGCTCGGGCCCAGGATCGCCATGCGATGGGCGGCCGCGGACGGGTTCCTCGTCAGGATGTCGTGCGTCAGGTCGTCCGGGCTTGCCGTTTCGTCGCCGGTCAGCGCATCGATTGCGCGTTGCACCGCCGCGATCAGCCCGAGGACGTTGCGTTCGGCGTGGGCCAGCGAATACAGGCCGAGACGCCGCAGCGTCTTGCGCATCGACTCGGTGCTCGATTTGCGCAGTGCGAGGTAATGCACGAGGTTGTACGCACCTTCCCGGAATTCGGGGTGGACCCTGGCGAGCTCGTCCGCGTATTTCGTTTCGAGCGCTTTCGCCCGATCGTGGATTTCCTGCAGGCGGCTACGTATCTGTCCGATGTCGGCGAGCTGGTCCATGCGTGTTAGGGTCCGTTGACGGGCCCTAGATTATTCGCAGAAATCGAACATGGCAAAAGTACTCATGCTCTATTCGACGACCGACGGTCATACGATCGAAATATGCAGGCGATTGGCGTCGGTGATCTCGGCGGCAGGCGATTCGACCGAACTCGTCGACCTGATCGACGGGCCGTCGCTCGACCACTTCGAGTTCGACAAGATCGTGATCGGCGCGAGCATCCGTTACGGCAGGCACCGGAAGACCGTGTACGAGTTCATCCGGACCAACAGGGAAACGCTCGAGCGCTATCCGAACGCCCTGTTCTCCGTCAACGTCGTCGCTCGCAAGCCCGGCAAGGACACGCCCGGGACGAATCCTTACCTGCGGAAGTTCCTCGCACGGATCGAGTGGGTCCCGCAGAACCTCGGCGTGTTCGCGGGCAAGATCGATTATCCTTCGCTGGGTCCCTTCGACCGGACGATGATCCGCTTCATCCTGTGGATCGGCAAGGGGCCGACGGACACGACCGGGACCTACGAGTTCACGGATTGGGACAGGGTCGAGGAATTCGGCCGGCTGATCGCCCGGCTATAGGGAGCCCGGAATGACGACAAAGATCGTACGGATACTGCTGGCATCGCTGTTGCTGGCGGCGCCTTTCGCGCACGCCGGCCAGCCTGCGTGGCTCGGGGATGCGGCGAGCGCGCTCGAGAACGAACTCGCCGGACGATACGGCGAGGACCGGCGCGAGCGGGCGGCGCTCGGCATCGCGCAGGTCGCGGGTTTCTGGCGCGCCGGGGACGGCGACCGCGCGGCCTTCGAGGCCTTCGTCCGGGAGAATTTCGCCGGCGATCAGGCGGCGCTCGACACGATGTTCGGCCGCTTCGAATCGCTGCTCGAACAGCTCGACGGCCACATGCTCGAGATCCTGCTCGCGTTTCGCAGGCAGTCCGACCTCGATCTCGGCCCGATCATGCCCTACGACGCAGCGTTCGCCGCCTACAATCCGGCGTCGCACGTCAGCGACGACTTCTTCGCCAACAAGCTCGCGTTCGTCGTGCTGCTCAATTTCCCGATAACGAGCCTCGGGGAGCGCCTCGCGGACGGGGACGGATGGACGCGTCGGCAGTGGGCCGAGGCGCGTCTCGCCGACCGCTTCGCGACGCGCATCCCGGCGGACGTGCAGCAGGCGGTATGGCGTTCCGATGCCGAGTCCGACCGGTACGTCGCCGAGTACAACGTCTGGATGCACCATCTCCTGACCGGCTCGGGCGAGCGCCTGTTCCCGGCCGGCATGAAGCTGCTGTCGCACTGGAACCTGCGCGACGAGATCCGGGCGAACTACAGCGAGGGCGACGAAGGCCTGGCGAAACAGCGCATGATCCGGAAGGTCATGGAGCGCATCGTGGATCAGACCATCCCGGCGGTCGTCGTGAACAATCCGCACGTGGACTGGGACCCGTATGCCAACACGGTCGCCGCGGCGGCCGTCGCCGACACGGACGAAGCGCCGCCGGCGGATCTCGAAATCACGGCCGAGCGCGAGCCCGACACGCGTTACGAAGTGCTGCTCGATCGCTTCAGGGCGGAGCGCCTCGTCGATGCGTACTCGCCGACCGCGCCGACGCGCATCGATCGCAGTTTCAACCAGGGGCGCCAGATCCCCGAGGCCCGTGTCGTCGAGATGCTCGACGCCGTGCTGACGTCGCCGCTGCTCGAGCGCACTGCCCGGCTGATCGAGTCGCGCCTCGGACGCCCGATCGAGCCGTTCGACATCTGGTACAACGGCTTCCGCTCCTCGGGCAGCTACACGAACGCCCGGCTCGATGCGATCACGAAGCAGCGCTTCCCGACGCCGGCGGCCTACGAGGCTGCGATGCCCGAACTGCTCGCCGGACTCGGCTTCGAGCCCGCGCGCGCCGCGGAGCTGGCGGCCAACATCGTCGTCGAGCCTGCACGCGGTTCGGGGCATGCATGGGGCGCCGCGATGCGCGATGCCAAAACGCGCCTGCGGACCCGGGTAGGCGCCGACGGCATGGACTACAAGGGATTCAACATCGCCGTGCACGAGATGGGCCACAACGTCGAGCAGACCATCTCGCTCAACGACGTCGACCACGTGCTGTTGCAGGGCGTGCCCAACACGGCGTTCACCGAGGCGCTCGCGTTCGTCTTCCAGGCGCGCGACCTCGAGCTGCTGGGCCTCGACTCGCCGGGTGAGGACGAACTCGCGATGCGGGCGCTCGACGACTACTGGGGTGCGGCGGAGATCGGCGCCGTCGCGCTCGTCGACATCGCCGTATGGCACTGGATGTACGACCATCCCGAGGCGACGCCCGCGGAATTGCGGGCCGCAACCGTGGGAATCGCGAAAGAAACCTGGAATCGCTACTTCGCGGACGTGTTCGGCGTGGAGGACGTGACGCTGCTCGGCGTGTATTCGCACATGATCCACAGCGCCATCTACCTGCCCGACTACCCGATCGGCGCGATGATATCGAGGCAGATCGAGGACCACATCGCGAAGACGGGCGACCTGGGCGCGGAATTCGAACGCATGTGCCTGACGGGCAACGTAACGCCCGATTTCTGGATGACGGTCGCCACCGGGCGACCGGTCGGCCCCGAGGCCTTGCTGGACGCCGCCGAAAAAGCGCTGGAACGCTTCTAGCAGCGGTCCGGCGCCTCCGCCAGGCGCCGCATGCGTTCCGTCAGCGTCAGTTCCGATTTCTCCAGGACGCGGACGACTTTCGTCGCCGTGCGGCCTTCTCCCTGCACGGATTCCACGAAGCGGTGCAGGTGATCCATGTCGAAGGCGATGACGTCGAGACTCAGCAGCCCGTCGCCGGCCAGGACCGATACGCTGAGTACCTCGGGCCGTCGCAGCAGCTCCGGTACGACGCCCGGGTGGGCGCGGCCGTGCGCCGGGATGTCCACCCTGGCGCGTACCTTGAAGCCGAGCGATTCGTAGTTGAGAACGTCGGCCGCGTCGTTGAGCACCTTCGTTCGTTTGAGCGCCGCGATGCGGCGGGACACGGCCGTGCGCGACAGGTGGACGCGCCGTGCCAGTTCGACCGCCGTCAGGCGCGTGTTCAGCGACAGCGCCGAGAGGATCGCAAGATCGTATCGGTCGAGCGCCTGCCGCTTGTTTCTTTTCCCCACAGTCTTCCCTTGCGGATTCCGCTTTACGTCTGACCGGCACAAACGCCCCGGGGTTCCGTCCGCGAATGTTGCTTTTGCAACGTTCCGGAAGGGACGCGCGTCGCACGCCGGCTTTCGTGCAAACGCACGAATCGCAACAATCTTTTCGCCGCCTGCGGCATCTCAATGACAGGAGACGTTCGACGATGGATACAAGGGAGGGCGATGAACGGCGAATTGAAACAGGTGGCGGATCTGGCACTGTTCGCGAGAATCGTGCAAACGGGCGGCATATCGCGTTGCGCCGAATACCTCGGCATGGAGAGGACGACGGTCAGCCGGCGCCTCGGGTCGCTCGAACGCGCGCTCGGCGTCAAGCTGCTCGACAGGACGCCCAGGAGCATCGTGGTAACCGATGCCGGGCGCCGCTGCCTCGAGCAGTGCGAACTGCTCCTCGAGTCGGCGCAGAACGCCCGGTCGCTCGCGACCCTCGGTGCGTTGAGCGCCAACGATGCAGCGATCGTCGTCGGCGCCCCGCCCGACCTCATCGACCGCTACATCGATCCCCACCTGGGCGCGTTCGAGGCCGGCAATCCGGGCATCAGGATCGAGCGTCGCCCGGTAACGACGTGGGACGAGCAGGCGGTCGGGTCGGTCGACGTCGGTATCGCGCTCGCGCCGACGACCGTCTCCGGCGGGCGGACCAGCGACGCGGGCCGGCTGCGGCAGTCCGTCTTCTGCAGTGACGGCTACGCAGCCCGCCATCGACCCCTGCGCTCGCTCGCCGACCTGGCCCGGCACTACGCCATCGTCGAGGCCGACGAAACGCCGCGCGAGACCTGGCGATTCGAACGCGACGGCGAGGAGGTGCACGTGGCGCTCGGGTCGATGCACGTCGTGTCGGGCCTGCTCGAAGCCCGCGAGGCGGCGCTGGCCGGACTCGGCATCGCGCGCCTGCCGCGGTACCTTTGCGAGCCGTACCTGTACTCGGGCCGTCTCGTCGATCTGGCGCCGGACTTCGAGTCGGCCGCCCGCGGAGTCCTGGTCGTCGATCCGGAGCAGCGGCAACGCAAGCGCGGCCTGGACGCACTGCGCGTCTACCTGGAGGCCGTCTTCCGCCACCAGGTCAACTGACGGGCACTTTCTGCGGGTAGTGCGCGGTTTCGCGCTTTGCGCGTGCGGCTTGCGTTCGTTACCTGTTAGTGCGTGACGACGGACCCGAGCGAAAACCTGTTCCGGCGAAACGCCATCCGCGCACTCGATTCGAGGCGTGCCGGCCGGCCGATCGCGTTCGTGCCCCGGCCGTGGCTCTGGCT
>JAKSCZ010000376.1 GCA_022360335.1 Pseudomonadota bacterium | reverse complement strand
GTGGCTGTTCAGTTTTCCGCTGTTGGCGATCGTGGTCGTCAACACGTGGCGCGGCATCGCCTTCGCGATGATCCTGTTGACGTCGGGACTCGAATCCATACCGAAAGACGTCTACGAGGCGGCCAAAGTGGACGGCGCAAGCGATCGGCAGGTATTTCTTCGCATTACCCTGCCGATGTTGATGCCGACGATCTTCCTGTACATGTTCGTGTCGACGGTCACGACATTCGCGATATTCGGCCTCGTTTATACGCTCAGCCGGGGCGGGCCCGCGAACAGCACCGAGATCATCGGTATCTACATCTACAACCAGTCCTTCACCGCCTTCCAGCTCGGCTACGGTGCGGCCGTCGCGGTCGTCAGCCTCGTCGTGTCGATGCTCATCGGCATCTTCTACGTCCGGGCGCTCAGGGTCGAGATCTAGGTGTGAAGGTGACGGCGAATCAGACGGTGTCGGGCCAACGCGGGAATCTTCGTGCGTACGGCATCCTGCTGTTCATTTCCTTCTACTGCGCGGTGCCGTTCCTGTGGGTGCTGATTGCGTCGTTCGACGCCAAACCCGGCCAGTTCCTGCGCTGGCCGGAAGACCTGACCGTTTCGAACTACACGAAGCTGTTCGTCAGCGAGAGCGGCATGCTGTGGACGCTGAACTCGGTTCTCGTCGTCGGCGCGGCCACGCTGATCGTTCTGGTATTCGCGGGACTGGGGGGCTACGCGATTTCGCGGACCAGGGCCTGGTGGAAAGCGCCTCTGCTGTACGCGATCATCCTCGTTCGAATCGTGCCGCCGCCCGCCCTGATCGTGCCGGTCTACAAAGTGATGCTGACCCTGAACGACTGGGTGAACGGGTTGATCAATGCGCTGGTCGCCGATCCGTCGCAGGCCCTGTTCCTCAGCCGCATATTCTCGTTCGTCGACGGCTATCTCGGTCTCGTCCTCGTACTTGCCGCGATGCAGCTTCCGCTGGCAATCTGGATCATGAAGACATTTTTCGACGCGATACCGGTCGACTACGAAGAGGCTGCGGTGCTCGACGGCGCCTCGACGCTGCAGACGCTGCGCCGCGTGTTGTTGCCGCTTGCGTTGCCCGGACTCGCAGCCGCGGGATTGTTCGCATTCATCAGCGCCTGGGGCGACTTCCTCATGCCGCTGATGTTCACGTCGTCGCCCGAGCTGCAGACCTTGCCGCTCGGCCTGTTTCGTGCGTTTCTCCGCATCGACAGGATCGACTACGGATTCCTCACGGCGTTGGCCGTGATCTACACGTTGCCGGCCGTCATTGCGTTCAGCTTCGCACGCAAATTCCTGACGCGAACGTTCTCGGGCGGTGTAAAGGGCTGAATGGGGCGAAATCCATGTCACGAATAGAACTCGAAGGCGTTTGGAAGCGATTCGGCGACGTGGAGGTCATCAAAGGCGTCGACATCGTCGTGGAACAGGGAGAGTTCGCAGTCTTCGTCGGACCGAGCGGTTGCGGCAAATCGACGCTGCTGCGACTGGTGGCCGGTCTCGAGAGCATCAGCGAAGGCGAATTCCGCCTGGGCGGGAAGCGCATGAACGAGGTCTCGCCGGACCGGCGCGGTATCGCGATGGTGTTCCAGTCCTATGCGCTGTATCCTCATATGACGGTCGCCGACAACATCGGTTTCGCGCTGAGCCTGAAGAAAGTCCCCAAGCCCGAGATCCGCAAACGCGTCATGGAAGTCGCGGCCATCCTGCGCATGGAGGATCTTCTCTCGCGCAAGCCGGCCGAACTGTCCGGCGGGCAGCGGCAGCGCGTCGCGATCGGGCGGGCGATCGTCAAGCGCCCGCAGGTCATCCTGTTCGACGAGCCGCTGTCGAACCTCGATGCGATGCTGCGGGTCCAGATGCGGGCCGAGATCCAGAGACTGCACCAGGAATTCGGCTCGACCATCATCTACGTCACGCACGACCAGGTCGAGGCGCTGACGATGGCGCAGAAAATCGTCGTACTGAAGGACGGGATCGTCTCGCAGGTCGGTGCGCCGATGAGCTTGTACAGGGAGCCGGCGAACGCATTCGTCGCCCAGTTCATCGGATCGCCCAGGATGAACCTCCTGCCGGCGCGTATTCAGACCGTCGGCGCGGGCGACTGCCTCGCCCGGGTCGGGGAACAGCCGATCTCGATTCCGGCGCGCGCGGGATTCGCCGGCGGAGACGACATCCAGATCGGTATTCGACCGGAGCATATCCGGGTCGGCGTCGACGGCGAATCGGATCTCGACCTGGAGGTGACCCTGATCGAGCGTCTCGGTTCCGAGACCTATCTGCATCTCGATGCCGGGTTCGGAGCCGTCGTCGTCCGTATCGAAGGAGACATGCATGCGAGCGTCGGCGACGATATCGGAATCCTGCTGGCCAGAGAGCACTGCCACTATTTCGACGGCGCCGGCCGAAGCGTGGCCGCGTAACGGAACCGGACGGCGCGGTGAACGGACGACTGCCGGCCCTGCTGCTTTTCGCGTTATGCGCGAATGGCTGCGACCGCGCCCCCGTTTCGGCGACACCCGCTCCGAGCCTTCACGATCTGCGGGTCCTGGGTTCGCACAACAGCTACAAACGCGCGTTGCCCGGGGCTTTGCTGCATTTCGTTGCGGCGGACGACCCCGGCCGGGCGCGGGCGATCGACTATTCGCACGATTCGCTGGAGTCGCAGCTGGACAGCGGCCTGCGGCAACTCGAAATCGACGTCCTCGCGGACCCGGAAGGGGGCAGGTTCTCGACGCCGTTCGCGCGGCGATGGCTCGCCCGCCACGGCCAGGATATCGGCGTGCGCGACGGCTTCGATCATCGGGCGTTGTCGAGTCCGGGCCTCAAGGTCCTGCACATACCGGACATCGACGTGTTCACGCACTGCGCAACGTTCGTGCTCTGCCTGCAATCGATCCGGCGCTGGTCCGACGAGAATCCGGGGCATCTGCCTCTGTTCGTACTGATCAACGTCAAGGAGTCGGGTGCGGCGATAGACGGCGCAGTCCAGCCGATCGTGTTCGGTTCGGCCGAATACGACGCATTGGATAGAGAGATTCTGAGCGTCTGGCCGAGAGAGCGGCTCATCGTTCCGGCGGACGTCGTCCGGCCGGGCAAGAGCTTGCGCGACTCGGTACTGGAGCACGGCTGGCCGTCGATCGACGCGTCGCGCGACAAACTGGTCTTCGTCTTCGACGGCAACGCCCGCCAGAGCGATGCGTATCGCGGGAACCGTCCGTCGCTCGGGAACCGGATCATGTTCGCAGCCGTCGACGAATCGAAAGACGAGGCGGCGATTCTGGTGATCAACGATCCGGTCGGGGAACAGGCGCGGATCAGGACGCTGGTGGACCGGGGATTCATCGTACGGACCCGCGCCGACGCGGACTTCGACGAGACGCCTGCCGAGATGAAGACTCGTTTCAGGGCTGCGGTTTCGAGCGGGGCGCAGATCGTCAGCAGCGACTTCTATGCCGGTTCGCCGAATTCGGAACGCGCCGGATACGCCGTCGATTCGTTCCGCGGAGAGAGAAAATGAGAAACTCGACGACGGCGGCGGCGGCGATCCGGGCATGCCGCGATCGGAAGCCCTCCGACTTCACCCGGAGCTTTCGACAGTAAGCTTTTGCAGAACAGGACGTTACCGGGTAAACAGCCTGATCGGCGGACGTATTTGACACCGGTATCAAACCGGTCTACAGTACAAAATGACACCGGTATCAATTTCCGTGCGATTGACAACCTCCAGGGGGTACCCAAGTAATGGTCAGAAAGAACACGATTAGCCCGCGCGTATCGGGCGTGCTGGCACTGAGTGCCGCACTCGTCGCGTTTTCACCGCAAGCACCGGCGCAAGAGGATGCGGGAGAGGCGATTGAAGAAATCGTCGTCAAGGCGTATCGCTCCTCGCTGATGGCGGCGCGCGACTTGAAGCGCAATGCGGTCGGATCCCAGGACAGCATTGTGGCCGAGGACATTGCCGACTTTCCGGATTTGAATCTCGCCGAATCGCTGCAACGCGTTCCGGGCGTGGCGATTACCCGCGAGGGCGGGGAAGGCCGGCAGATTTCTTTGCGAGGGCTCGGTCCCGACTTCACCCGGGTTCAGCTGAACGGCATGGAAGTTCTCGGCAACACGTCGTCGCCGATGGACAGCCGCGGCGCGGTCAGCCGCAATCGTGCGTTCGATTTCAATATCTTCGCATCCGAGCTGTTCAGCCGCATCGACATCATGAAGTCGTATTCCGCCAGCATGGACGAGGGCGGTATCGGCGGCACCGTGAACCTCAGAACGGCGAAACCGTTCGACCAGGCCGGTACGCGCGGTGCGGTCAGCGTGCAACTCGGCACGAACGAATACACTGACGACGTCAGTCCCCGATTCGCGGCGCTTGCGTCGACGACGACGGATACGTTCGGTGCACTGGTGTCGGTCGCCTACAGCGAGCGCGAGACGATCGAGCAGGGCTACAACACCTTCCGCTGGCGTACCAGGACGACCACGAACGTCGGTCCCGGCATCGATGCCGCGACGGCCGCATTGCTGGCCGGCGGGGTCGACGGCGACCCTTCGACCACGATCGACAATCTGTGGTTCGCACGCGGCAATCGACTGACGGTCTGGGAAAACCGGCAGGAGCGTCTGGGCATTACCGGTGCTCTCCAGTTCAGGCCGAACGACCGCCTGTCCCTGGACCTCGACATGCTCTACGGCGAGCTGAACAACGACCGCGCGGAATGGCATCTCGCGACGTCGGGTTCCAGCAGCACGGCCCTGGGCCGGGTGAATGCACTCGAGTACATCGACAATAACGGCGATCTCGAGGTCGTCTACGGCGAGTTCAGCGACGTCACTCTTCGTACCGAGAGCCGGCGCGACACGGCCGACACGACGTTCTGGCAGGCCGTATTGAGCGGCGAGTACGCCGTCAACGACCGTATCGTCGTATCGGGGCTCATCGGTCGTGAGAAGTCGGACTTCGACGTTCCCGAAAGCGACAAGCTCTACTACGAAACGGTGACGGATCCGGTCACCGGCATCAACGTCGGCGGCCTTTCGACGGACTTCCGCGGCGATCGCTTCGATGCGACCAACACGTACTCGTTCGATCCGGCGGATCCGGCCAACTGGCAGATCCGGGAAGTCGACTTGCGCGAGGACTACGCGACGAGCGAGTTCGACAACGCCAAGCTGGATATCGACATTGCGCTCAACGACTCGGTCAACGTCGTATTCGGCGTAATGTACAAGAAGTTCACGAACGACGGCGTCAGCCTGCGTGCCGACAACTTCAGGGACAACCGGGGCGATCCGGTCGATACGTTTGCGTTCATCTACGGAGAGCACGAAGACGGCGTCCGGTGGGTAGCCGGCGACGTTCGGGAAGCCATCAGGACCTTCGGTATCGACAGCAACGTCACGATGGCCAACGCGACGAGCGTACGCTCTCCGTTCGGCGTGACCGAAGAAACCATCGCCGCGTACAGTGAGCTTCAGTGGGAAACGCTGCTCGGCGACAAGACGCTGCGCGGCAATTTCGGCCTTCGCTATTACGACACCGACACCGATGCGTTCGGTACCGCGGCCGTCGACGGCGTCTCCGAGCAGATCAGCGTCGTGCAGGCTTACGACGGCGTGCTGCCCGCGCTGAACCTGGCGCTCGACCTGACCGACAGCGTCGTGCTGCGGTTGAGCGCGAGCGAGAATCTGACCCGTCCGGCGTTGAGCGATCTCGCCGTCTCGGGTACGGTACTGACCGACCCGCTCGGGTCGGCCGGACTGCGAATCTCCTCGGGCAACCCGGCGCTGGAACCGTTCGAGTCCCAGAACATCGAGGGCTCCGTCGAATGGTATTTCGACGAGATCGGATTCGTGGCTCTCGGTGCGTTCCACAAGGATATCGACAACTTCATCGTGTCCGAAACGGTGCTGGTGCCGTACGGCGAGACCGGGTATCCGCTGGATCTCCTGCCGCCGGACCAGAACGCGAATACGATCTATCAGTATACGCGCCCGCAGAACATCGACAGCAGCACGATCTCGGGTTTCGAGCTCGCGTTCCAGCGCGACCTCGACTTCCTACCTGCGCCGTTCGACGATCTCGGCGTGATCGCGAATTACACCATAGTGGACGGGGAAGCAACGTACCGGAACGTCCAGGGCACGGGAGAGGATCAGACGAAGAACTTCCCGGGCCTGTC
>JAKSCZ010000104.1 GCA_022360335.1 Pseudomonadota bacterium | reverse complement strand
GCACAAGGACGTCGCGGAAGCCGCGGTCGTCGGTTATCCACACGACATCAAAGGGCAGGGCATCTATGCCTACGTCACGCTGATGGAAGGCGTCGATGCGACCGACGAATTGCGCACCGAACTGCAGCAGTGGGTGCGCAAGGAGATCGGGCCGATCGCGAAACCCGACCTGATCCAGTGGGCGCCCGGCCTGCCGAAGACGCGTTCGGGCAAGATCATGCGGCGCATTCTCAGGAAGGTCGCGGCGGACGACTTCGGGGAGCTGGGCGATACGTCGACTCTGGCCGATCCGTCGGTCGTCGACGACCTGATCGGGAATCGGCAGAACAAGGCCGCGTAGGGCTTCGGTTCAGTCGGCGGCTTTGAGTTCGCCGCGGTCGATTTCCTGCGAGAGGCTGTCGTCGAGTTCGTCGATGAAGCTCCGGTCGGGTAGTTCGCCGCCACCGGGTTTCTCGCCGCGCTCGCCGGCGCTCTCGCGGTCGAATCGCCTGTATTCGGCGACTTGCCGCTCGTAGGCATTGACGAACTCTTCGCCGATCATCTGCGGGAAGCGGCCGCCGCCCTTCTCGGTCATGATCGGGTAGAGGTCGCAGTAGAGATCCCAGTACTTCGACTTGTTCAGGAATCCGAAGAAGCCGCCGTCGAGCGCGCGGTCGAAGCCGGCTTTCAGTTCTTCGGGCTCGAAGCGATCGGCGAATTCGACGAACGCGGCGTTCATGGCGTCGAGAAAGGCGTTCTGGTGGTTCAACAGGTCGCGGTTGGCTTCGCGCACGGCGTCGCGCGCCCCGAGATACTCACCCTCGGCCCCGATCAGCAGCTGCTTGATCAGGTCGTTGGTGTTGTCCGAAAATTTCATCGGGTTGTTGTACCGAGACAGCAGCATCGTCCGGTCCAGCCGGAATGCGTTCTTGAGATTGGCCCGGCTTGCCAGCAGCCTGATCGTGCCCTCGACGAACTCGCGCAGTACGAGTCCCGCAGTCATCATCAGTTCGGGCCGGTTCACCTGCGGATGCAGCTCGACGCGGCTGATGCCGAGACCGTCGAGAAACGAGTCGAACAGATCCTCGGCCGAGACTTCGACCGACCGGTCGTTCGAGGCTCCGTCCTCGAGTTGCAGGTCCGGCACGGGCCCGGACGGCTCGGGTGCCGGCCTCGCTGCTTTTTTCGGCTCGGGTTCGGGCTCGGCTTCCTTTTCCGGCGCCTTGCCGAACAGGACCGACTGGAATTCCTCGTCGCCCGTGATTTCCTCCTCGTCCAGCAGCTGCATGCCGGTCTGGAGCACCTCTTCGTCGACGAACTGGTCGAAGTGGTCCTTGTTGATCGACTGCCTGTCCGGGTCCGCCGGCATGACGAGGCTCTCGCCCCTGTCGATGCGTATCTCGAACTGGAAATCGCCCATGCGCATGCGATCGCCGTCGAACAGGCGCCGCGGATTGCCCCTGCCGACGGGTTCGATCTCACCGTTCATGTACACGCCGTTGCGGCTCGTGTCGGCGAGGTAATACATGCCGCCCTTGTAGTCGATCGTCGCGTGGCGGCTCGAGATATAGCGGTCGGGATCGGGCAGGGTCCAGTCGTTTTGCAGCGATCGCCCGATCGTGCCGCCTTCCTCGTGGAAGTCGCGCACGGCGTCCTCCCCGACGAGATCGGCGTGCTCGGATACGATCGTGATGGTCAACGACATGGCGTTCCTCGCGTCTGCCGGTCAATTGTGCGCCGGATCGGGAATCCGGACCGATACCCAGTTCACATAACCACGGCATGCACGTATTGCCAACGCCTTGATTTCCCGTTAATCAGAGCGATTCTCGCGGGATTCCGCTAGACTCGAATCCGGATATGAGCAAAGAGCCACTCTTCAAGATCGTCTTCATGAGCCAGGGGCAGGTGTACGAGGTCTACGCCCGCTCGGTCGGTCAGGGCGATCTGTTCGGCTTCATCGTGATCGAGGAGCTCGTGTTCGGCGAGCGCACGACGGTCGTCCTCGATCCGTCCGAAGAGAAGATCAAGTCCGAGTTCAGGAACGTCCGCCGCACGTATCTGCCGATGCACTCGATCATCCGTATCGACGAGGTGGACCGGCAGGGCACGGCCAAGATTTCGAAGCTCGAAGGCGGCAACGTGGCCCAGTTCCCGCTGCCCGTCTATACGCCCGGGGACGGGAACAAGTAAGGCGAAGCGGCCGCGCGTATTCCCGGGACCGCTTCTGGTCGCAGGATGCCGCTTCCAGTATCATCGCGGCTCCGTTCTCACCCATTTCCTGAACAAGGGTCCCGACCCGCATGCTGGAACTGCCCGGACAGGCAGCACTCTCGGATTTTCGCCTGGCCCGACTCACGCGCTTGCTGCAACGCGCCGACGAGCGCGTCGTCGCCGTCGCGGCCCGCTACACCTACTTCGTCGAGACCCGCGAGAGCCTGTCCGAAAAAGACCGGTCGAGGCTCGACGCCCTGCTGCTGTCCGGCGATACGCCCGCCACGCTCCCGCGCGGAGCCAGGACCCTGTACGTCGCGCCGCGCCCCGGTACGATTTCACCGTGGTCGTCGAAGGCGACCGACATCGTGAATGCCTGCGGCATCGAGGCTGTCGATCGCATCGAGCGCGGCGTCTGCTACGGCCTGGAATTTTCCGGCAAGGCCGGTGACGGCGATCTCATGGCGCTGGCGTACCTGCTGCACGATCGCATGACCGAGGCCGCGTTCGCCCGGTCCGCCGGGGTCGAGGCGCTGTTCGAGGAGCACGAACCGGCGCCGGTCGGTATCGTGTCCCTGCTCGAGGAGGGCCGCGATGCGCTGGTCGCAGCGAACACCGGTCTCGGGCTGGCGCTGTCGGACCGGGAAATCGACTACCTCGTCGATTGCTACCGTGACCTCGGCCGCGATCCCACCGACGCCGAGCTCATGATGTTCGCCCAGGCGAACTCCGAGCACTGCCGGCACAAGATCTTCAATGCGCGCTGGATCGTCGACGGCGAGCCGCAGGACAAGCGCCTGTTCGGCATGATCAAGTCGACGACCGAGGCGGCGCCGGACGGCGTCATTTCGGCCTATAGCGACAACGCGGCGGTCTTCGAAGGCTGGACCGGGGCTCGTCTGATGCCGTGCCCGGCGACGCGCGAATACGAGTTCGCCGAAGAACCGGTCCACATCCTGTGCAAGGTCGAAACCCACAATCATCCGACGGCGATTTCGCCGTTCCCCGGTGCCGCGACCGGCTCCGGCGGCGAGATACGCGATGAGGGCGCGACGGGACTCGGCGCAAGACCGAAAGCGGGTCTGACCGGATTCACGGTGTCGCACCTGCGCATCCCGGGCTGGGAGCAGCCCTGGGAGATCGATTTTCCGATCCCGGAGCATCTCGCGACGCCGCTCGACATCATGCTCGAGGGTCCGATCGGCGGTGCTGCGTTCAACAACGAGTTCGGCCGGCCGAATCTGGCGGGCTACTTCCGGACCTGCGAGATGCGCCTGCCCGGCCTGCCCGAGTCCGAGATTCGCGGCTATCACAAGCCGATCATGATCGCCGGCGGCTACGGCAATATCAAGGCCGAGCATGTGGAGCAGCATGAGTTTCCCGCCGGCAGTCAGTTGATTGTGCTGGGCGGCCCGGCAATGCTGATCGGGCTCGGGGGCGGCGCCGCCTCCAGTATGGCCTCCGGGAGTTCCAGTGAGGATCTGGATTTTGCCTCAGTGCAG
>JAKSCZ010000302.1 GCA_022360335.1 Pseudomonadota bacterium | reverse complement strand
TCGCTCTCGGACGAGACGATTCGGTGCTGGTCGTCCATTATCCCGCCTTCAACGTGTCGTAACCCGCGGCCCGAAGCGCCGCTTCGACCGGCCCGGTGCCGCCGGGGCAAACGGCGACGATCGAGCCGCCGCCGCCCGCGCCCGTCAGCTTCGCCCCCGCCGCGCCGCTGGCGCGCGCCAGTGCGATCATGCGTTCCAGCGCCGGCGTCGATACGCCGGCGGCGTTGAGCAGGCCGTGACAGACGTCCATGAGCGTGCCGAGTTCCGACCAGTCCCCTGCCCGCAACAGATCCGCGCCTTCCCTGGCCAGGGCATCCATCTCGTCGAACAGGACGTCGAAATGCGCCGGCGCCCGATCGCGGCGCGCACGGACCGCGGCAACGAGCTCGCTGGTACGGCCGCTCTCGCTGCCCCAGGCGACGACGATCGGCGGAACGCCGTCGATGTCGAGCTCCGTCACTTCGAGCCGGCCATCGTTGCGAAACAGCATCGGCACCGCATACGTCGCCAGCGTGTTGTCGATGCCGGACGGCGTGCCGTGAGCGAGCGTCTCGCTCGCAAACGCGATCCCGTTGACGCGCTCGTCGTCGAGGCCGAGGTCCAGTTCCCGGTCGAAGGCTCTCGCGACGGCGACGGCCACGGCCGCCGACGAACCGAGCCCCTTGCCGAAGGGCACGCGCGATTCGACCGCGATGCGCCACCTGTCGTCCTCGACGCCGAGTTCGCGCAGCAGCGCTTTCACGAACTCCGCGGGCAAATCGGATTGCAGGCAGTCGGATTTCGCAACGGCGGCCCGGACGGCATCCGGCAGCGGCAGTGCCAGCGCGTGCCGCCCGTAGACCACGCCGTGTTCGCCGAGCAGGATGACTTTTGCCGCAGCGGAACCCCGCGCGGTCCCGATGCCGGCTCCGTCGTCCCTGAGGTCGTCGACGATTTCGCGGGCCTTCCAGGCTTTGATTTCGCCGCTGTCGACGAGCCTCCCGACCGCTTCGTCGAACAGCCCGTCCGGCGTTCCCAGGGACGCGACAACGCTGCGCGCGTGCAACTTCATGTGGCCTGCCTGGATGCCGCCGGTTGCCAGGGCGCGCAATGCGGCGAAATTCTGCGCCAGCCCGACGGCCGCCATCAGCCGGGCCAGTTCGCCGGCCGAGCGGGCTCCGGTCAGCGCCAGTCCGAGCCCGGCGGCGGGATTGTTGCCGAGCGTGCCGCCGACGGTGCCGACCTTGAGCGGCATCGTGATCTCGCCGAGCAGCGCGCCGTCGTCGCCGACGCTCCAGCGCGTCAGCGGCCGGTACCGTCCGCCGGC
>JAKSCZ010000521.1 GCA_022360335.1 Pseudomonadota bacterium | reverse complement strand
TTTCAGGAGGGCCTCGAGCGGCAGCTCGCCGGTGCCGCGCAGCGTCGCGTCGAAAAAATCTTCGAGGTCGAGACCCGACACATCGTTCGCGAGCCGTTCGAAACCGTCTTCGGGCATTCCGGTCCCCGTCTCGCCCCAGCGATCCCATGCGGCCCTCATGACGTCGTCGAGCGACACGCCGGTCTCCGAGCGCAGCTTGAGATCGAGCGACAGTGCCACCAATGCACCTTTCGCGTAGTAGCTGACGATGGCGTTGGCCGCGTTGGCATCCCGCTGGTAGAACCTGGTCCAGGCATCGAAACTCGACTCGGCGACGCTTTGCCTGCGCCGCCCGCCGCCGCGCAGGACTCGCGTGATCGTCCGGCCGAGCAGTTCGAGATAGCTCGCGACGCCGATCATGCCGCTGCGCACGAGCGCCAGGTCGTCGTAGTACGAGGTGATCCCTTCGAACACCCAGAGCAGGCTCGTGTGCGATTCCCGCGACAGGTCGTAGGGCGTGAATGCTGCGGGCTTCATGCGCTTGACGTTCCACAGGTGGAAGTACTCGTGGCTGACGAGCCCGAGGAACGTCCGGTACTCGTCCGACACGCCCTCGTCGCCGCGCGCCGGCAGCTTGTCCCGCGCGCAAACGCTGGCCGACGACCAGCGGTGTTCCAGTCCGCCGTAGCCGTTGCCCGGCGCGTTCAGGAGGAAGAGGTAGCGATCGAGGTCCTGCGGCACACCGAGGAGCGACATGTGTTGCTCGCAGACCGCCTGCAGGTCGTGGCACAGGCGCGCCATGTCGACGCGGGTCTTGCCGCGTATCGCGATCGCGTGCGGTATGCCGCCGGCTTCGAACTCGCCGATGGAGAGTTCCCCGATCTCGACCGGGTGGTCGATCAGTTCCGCGTAATCGGCCGAACGATAGGTGCCGAATCCGTATTTCCCGGCATCTTTGCGGCGCATCGCGGTCGCGACGCGCCATCGGGCACCGACCGGTCTGTCCGGCGGCAGGATGTCGAGCTCGCACGCGATGTCTTCCTGGCCGGCGACAGCCGGGAACACGCAGGTGCCGTTGAAGAACGCGTGCGTCGGATCGAGATGCGCGCCGCGCACGCTCTCGTCATGGGCATAGACGTCGAGCACGATAGTGAGTTCGCGCGACACGGGCCCGGCCTGCCAGCGCGTCTTGTCCAGCTTCACGAGCGCGACGTCGCGACCGTCCGACTCGGCGCGGGCCGAGATGACGTGTTTCGCGTAGTCGCGAATCATGTAGCTGCCCGGAATCCACGCGGGCAGTGCGAACGCCTGGCCGGCCGGATCGGGCTCCGCAACGGCCAGCCGGACCTCGAAGATATGAGCCGACGGGTCGCTCGGCCGGATACTGTATCGATGCGCCGCGCTCATGGACTCAGGCGCCGCGGACGGGTTCCGTGAGCCTGAGCGTCAGGCATTTCGCCGAGCCGCCGGCCTTGAGGAACTCGCTCAGCCCGACTTCGTGCACGCGAAACCCGGCCAGCATCAGACGCGCCTTGAGCGGCTCGGACGCCTGATTGAGGATCACGCGATCGCCGATGTTCACGGCATTGCACGCGAAGTTGCCCGCATCCATCGTGTCGACGATGATGCGCTTGTGCGGCGGAATCCGGCTCTCGATCGCGATGCGCGACTCGTAGTCGAACGCCGGCGGATGGTACATGAGAAAACCGTCCGTCAGCGGGCAGAAACACGTGTCGATATGGTAGAAGCGCGCGTCCGTCAGGCGAATCGACACGACCTCGATGTCGAAGAAATCGCGAATCTCGGCATGCGATTCGATTTCCGTACGGAAGCCATGGCCCGTCCACAGCCACGGCCCGCGACGGTCCAGAAGACAATCGCCGGCGCCTTCGAAGCCGATGTTGTCGTCGAGCGCCAGCAGCTCGAATCCGTTGTCACGAAACCATTGCTTGAAGAACTGCTCCTCCGGCCGGCGTTCGTGCGGCATGAAGTGGCTGGCAATCGCCTTGTCTCCGTAAACGACGCCGGCATTGGCCGTGAACACCATGTCCGGTAATTCCGGCTGCGGTTCGATCGTGACGACCTCGGCGAATTCCCCGATCCGGTCGCGCAGCGTCTCCCACTGCTGCCTGGCCCGATCCAGGCTCAGCGATTCCTCGTGACCCGCCATCCACGGATTGATGACGTAGTCCACCGTGAAGTAGTCGGGCGGACACATCAGGATTCTGTCCTTGCTCATTCCCGGGATTCCCGTAGCGGCAGGTGAACCTCCGCCAGCATGCACCGCACGCTGCCGCCGGCCGACGATTCGATGTTATCGACCGGCGCACTGACGATGCGGGCGTTGGCCGCGAGAACTGCACGCTGACCCTCGTTCAGCGAATCGTACGCCCGTTGCGACATCGCGAGAACCCGTTCGCCGTTCGCGGCCTGCAATTCGAGCATGTTGCCGGCGAACGCATCGAGCTGTGCATAGCTCAGGCCGACGATCTCATGGCCGGTTTCCCGCAGCCGCGTCAGCACGGCGGCCCGCTGGTCCTCACGGGGAACGGCTTCGTCGCAGATGACGGCGAGTTTTTCGCCGACGTTCATCAGGACGTTGGTGTGGTAGATCGGGACTCCGTCGCCGTCCACGGCGTCGAATGCGACGACGTCATAGCCCATGCGCTGCGCGAATTCGCCGAGCGGATCGAGGTGCGTCCGGGTCGACAGGCAGGCATAGGCAACGCGGTTGCTGCGATCGAGGACCATGCTGCCCGTCCCTTCGAGGTACCGACCGCTGTCCTCGTGGGCGCTGAGATCGACGATCTCCGTCACCTGCCGGCCGTGCTCGTCGACGAGGCGGTCGATGATGTCGGCACGGCGTTCCGTGCGCCGGTTCCCGGCTTCCATCGGATACAGGACCACGCGACCGTCCGCGTGCATGCTGATCCAGTTGTTCGGAAAGATCGCATCGGGCGTGTGCGGCTCGGCCGTATCGTCGACGACGATGACCTCGATGCCGGCGTCGCGCAAGGCACTCACGAGCCCGTCGAATTCGCGCAGGGCAGCCGCATGCTGCTCGTCCGGCGCGTCGCCGGATTTACCCTGGAAACGGTTCGATGCCGCAGTCAGCGGATTGCTTTCGAATCCGGCCGGCCGAATCATCAACACGGTCGAGGTCAACTGCGATTCGGTGTCGTTCATTTTGCTGCCTACTGCCCGGAAGTCGTGCATTATATTCCGGTGCCCCGTCGAATTCGAAACGCGCTGCTGAACCCGGCCTGGATCTGCTTCCTGTGGGTCGGTATGACGGCCGGCATCTCCATGCTGGCAACGCCCGTTCGGTTCACGGCCGAGTCGATCACGCGCCCGGTCGCGCTGGACGTCGGGCGAGTCGTCTTTGCCGCGCTGAACAAAGCCGAGCTGCTCGCGCTCGTGTCGTTGCTGATCGTCGTACGCCTGTCGGGCCGCAGCCGCGTGCTGTGGGCCTTCTGCGGCGCACTGACGCTGATCGTCGTCGCTCAGGGTGCGTGGCTCATCCCCGAGCTCGCGGCCCGGACCGACGTCATCCTGGCGGGCGGCGAACCGCCGCCGTCCGGCGCCCATGCGATCTATTCGACGCTGGAAGTCGCCAAGGTCGCGTTGTTGATGTTCCTGGGCTTCCGTTCGCTGGCCGGGCGGAACTGAATCAGGCCGCGGCAGCGGGTCGCCGGGAGACGTCGCCGTACCAGCGGCGCAGGTTGCTGCAATCATCCGGGATATCCGCCTTGACCCGTTTCGCGAAGTCGACGAAGACGAGCGCCGAAATGTCGGCCATCGAGTAATCCTCACCGGCCAGGTACGCCGCCTCGCCGAGGCGCCCGTCGAGCCGATCGAAGAATTCGAAAATCCGCCGGCGGCCGCGCTCGGCCAGCTCCGGTATCTGTTCATGGCTCGCCGCGCCGGACACGGCCCTGCCCCTGAAGCCTTTGGAGAAATTGCGCAGGGCTTCCATGACGGCAAACAACCCCGACTGCTCGACCTTGGCATTCCACATGCTGACGCGGGCCCGTTCCTCTGCCGAACCGCCGAGCAGGGGCGATGCGGGATACAGCGCCTCGAGATACTGGCAGATGGCGACGACTTCGGTGAGGTAACTGCCGTCGTCGAGCTCCAGTACGGGGACGACGCAGTCGGGATTGATGTTGCGGAACGCCTCACCGAACTGTTCGCCGCTTGCGAGATCGACCTGCACGGTTTCGATCTCGATGCCCTTCTCGGCCAGAAACACCCTCACGCGCCTCGGGCTGGGCGCTATCTTGCAGTCATAGAATCTCATGTGCGTTCCGTTCTCCGGGCCGTGGGGCCATATGGCAGAGATCGATCGTTCGCGACTACCAGAGGTAGCTCGCGCTGACGCTGTACTGGCGGCCGGCTGCCGGCGTTCCCGGAAACGGCTGGAATTCGCTGTCCGTCAGGTTGTCGGCGAGCAGCGAGACGGAGAAGCCGTTCTCGCCGCCGGGCTGCCATTCGACGGCCGCCGATACCAGATACGTCGAGCCGTCGCCGACGCGCAGCGGATTGTCCTCCTGCTCGCGATATTCATTGTCGAGCCTCAGCTCGAAACGGTCCGCGAATCGATAGCGCAGAGCGAGTGTGGCGCGGTGCTTCGCGAAGTTGAGCGCGTAGAAGCTCGCATCCACCTGCGTACCCCCGTAATCGGCGTCCTTGTCCAGGGCCGTGTATCCCGCCGCTACGTCGACGGTATCCCAGGATTTCGCAAAAAACGCTTCGAATCCGACGACGTCGATGTCGACGGGATTGGCCTGGCGGGCGAACGGCGCCCCGGTCGCGTACGTCCAGTCGACGAGGTCCTCGTCGCGGCGGGTGAACAGGGTGGCGCGTGCCTGCCAGCTTCCCGTATCGCGGACGACCGACGCGGCGAGCTGTTTGGCGACCTCGCGCCCGAGAGACGGGTTGCCGCCGAAGAGGCCGGACGGCCTCGAATTCAATGCCGTGTAACCGGGCAACTGGGACGTCGCGGCATACTCCAGCGACCAGACCGTCGTCCCGCCGGCGCCCGGGCGGTCGAGCGAGACGCCGAGCAACGGTGACAGCCTGTTGCTGTCGCGATTGCTGTAATCCACGGTCAGTCCGGCACGCCAGGTCAGTACCTTGCCGTCGGCGAGCTCCGTGTCGAGCGACGGCACGACGCTTAGCGTCGCGTACGTGCGGTCGTTGAACGTACCGCTCGTCAGGTCGGTGGACCGCACGAGCTCGTCCCGGGTCACCTGGCCGCCGTATCGCCAGTCGACGCGGCCGCGTCGCTGCAGGCCCTGGAAACCGATCGCCATGACCTCGGTCTCGTGCTCGAACGAGCCGGGGACGCCCGTTTCGAAGTCGGCGCGGTTGAAATCGTAGTCGTCCTCCAGGCGCCGGTAGAATCCGCCGTACTCGAACCAGCCGCTCGCGGACTCCCGTCGCCGGTTCAGCAGGACGAACGTCGTCTGCGTATCGTCCGTTTCGGGCAGGAAGGCGAAGCCCGTGTACGCGCCCGGCCAGCCGTAGAACTTGTCCTGGTAGCCGACGATCATGTCGGTACGGACGTCGCCGCGGTCGAACTGGAGCTGCAGGTTGTAGCGGGCGAACTCGTGGTCGCCGGACGGCACCGTACCGTCACCCTCGGATCGGGCCGCGGAGAAGGCTATGCCGAAACCGTCGTCCGAGACCTCGCCGAATCGCAGCGCCTGGTACTCGAGGCTGTCGCCGCCGAAACCGAGGCTGACGTTGCCGCCGTCGGTGACCCGCGCGATGCCGTAGGACACGGTTGCGACCGCCGAGTTGAAACCTTCGACGGCGCCGTCGATGCCCTTGAGTATGGCGGGAGTCGACATCAGCGCCGGGTCGACCGGCAACTCCGCAACGTAGTGGCCCGTTTGGGGGTCCATGACCGAAACCGCACCGAGCTTGAATCCGGTGTTCTCGAACACGCTGCCGCGCACGGTCACGTCAGACTGCCCTTCGGCCATGCCGCGAGACTGCAACTCGGTCAGCGGATCGAACCGCAAGGTCGTGGCAGGCGATGCATAGGTTCCCGCCGGTCTCGTATTGGCAATGCGGCGGGCACTGACCGTGATCTCGGCGATTTCTTCTTGTGGGAGGGGCTTTAGCCCCGAAGAGTCATCGGCTAGAGCTGTTCCGACAAGAAAGAATGGCAGACTCACTGTGAGCGCTGCCGAAAGCATGAGTTTCAGCACAGGAGGTATCCAGGGTTCTTGTATGTCGTCAGGTCCCGGTCCGGCTGCGCGCGGGCAGCCAGGTCGGCAAATAAAACGCCAGGTACGTCCGGGCGAGGGTAGCGGCTTCCGTCACGCGTTGCTCGCTGATGTGCCCCTCGCCTCTGACCGCATCGGCAAACGTAATGTCGCAAATCTGCGTGTAGAATGCCATCTTTGAATTCCACCCCGGTATCTCCGGCACGACGAAAAACCGGTCGAAGATCTCCGCCAGGCAGTCGCCCACGGCTCGCACGGCGGCGCTGTAGCTCGACAACGCGCTCGAGCGGATACGGGGCAGAACCCGCAGGGTATCGGCGGTTTCACCCCAATAGCCGGCCGCCCGGCGCACGACGAAATCCGATAGCTGGGCCCAGGTTTCGGGAGGCTCCTCCGGTTCCGCGGCTTTGAGATAGATGACGAAATTGTTGAGCCACTCCGACGCCAGGTCCTGCAGCAGGTCGTCGATGCCAATATAGATCCGGTACGCGGAGCCTCGAGAGACGCCGGCGGCTTCGAACACGTCGCTGAACTTGATCGGACTGCCGTCGCTGACGAGCAGCAAACGTTCCGCCTCCGCCAGCAGTTTGCGGCGATTCTCGCGGCCGCGCGTCCGGAGTTTCGGAATTCGCTGCTCCGAGCGGCTGACCGTTCGCCGTTCGCCACTGATATTTTTGTTCACTTTTGTCTCAAGGTCGTCGTGACTCGCATGACGCATCGCCTGTGGGCTTCGGCTGCGGGAAACCGCAGAAGCGGGAACCTTTACCTGCTGTTTTCAGTAACTTTTTTTGAAGACCGGTCGCGCCGGTCAGGATACCCGCGAGACCGTCCGGTTCGGGCATCACGTCGGGATTCTATCGGACCGGGGCCGGCAAGCCAAACGAAACGGGACTTTACCCGAGCATTTGTTCCACAAGTGACGGTGTCGAGGACGGATCGAATCGCACGCGCCAAAAAAAAAAGCCGCAACCCGACGGGCTGCGGCTTTTTGCAAATAAGATCCTGACGGTGTCCTACTCTCACATGGGGAGACCCCACACTACCATCGGCGCTGAACGTTTTCAC
>JAKSCZ010000614.1 GCA_022360335.1 Pseudomonadota bacterium | reverse complement strand
CCAGTTCGCGCCGAGCACCATGCCGATCGCCGCGAGTTCGTCTTCGGCCTGGATGATGCAGTACGTGCGCTTGCCCGTTTCGGGTTCGGTGCGGTACCGGCGGCAGAATGCCGCGAACGCGTCCATCAGCGACGTCGACGGCGTAATCGGGTACCACGCACCGACCGTCGCTCCGGCGTACACACAGCCGAGACCGGCCGCCGTGTTGCCGTCGATGACGATATGGCCCTCCGTCTTGTCCATCTTCTCGACGTGCGCGGGCAGCGGACACGGGAACTTCCCGGCGGCGTAATCGTAGCCGAGACCGATCGCCTGCATGTTCGATTCGATCAGGTGCGCCTTGTCCGCGAACGTCTCCTCGAGCAGTCCCTTGATGATCTCGAGATCGACGTCGAGCAATGCGGCGATCACTCCGACGTAGGCGATGTTCTTCATCAGGATGCGTGCGCGAGCCGTGTCGAAGGTTTCGTTGCACATCCTCGACAGCGGGACGCCGATGATCGTGATGTCGTCGCGGCTCAGCAGCGTGCTGCGCGGCCATGTCGAGTCGTAGATGAGGCAGCCGCCCGGTTCCACTTCGGCCATGTCCCGCGCGTAGGTCTGTGCATTCATCGCGACCATGACGTCGACGCGATCGGAACGGCAGCTGTAACCCGCTCCGGTCACGCGAATCTCGTACCAGGTCGGCAGACCCTGGATGTTCGACGGGAAGTAGTTCTTGCCGACGACCGGCACGCCCATGCGGAAGATCGCCTTGCGCAGCAGGCCGTTGGCGCTCGCCGAACCGGTGCCGTTGACGGTAGCGATCTTGATGACGACGTCGTTTATGCCTGCCACGGCGATCCTCTAAGCGGACGATCCGCCGGCGGCGGCCTTCGGTTTCCCGGCGGCCGCCTCGTCGACGGCGTAGGGAATCAGGATCGTCGACTTCTGCATGTCCCATGCACCCGTCGGGCAGCGTTCCGCGCACAGGCCGCAGTGCACGCAGAGATCCTCGTCTTTGACCATGACGCGCCCGGTCTGCGGCAGGTCGGCTGAAACGTACAGCGCCTGTTCCTCGTTGAGCGCCGGGGCCTTGAGCCGCTTGCGCAGGTCGTCTTCGTCGCCGTTTTCGGTGATCGTCAGGCAGTTGACGGGGCAGATGTCGAGACAGGCGTCGCACTCGATGCAGAGATTCGCCGCGAACACGGTCTGGATGTCGCAGTTCAGGCAGCGCTCGACTTCCTCTGCCGCCTGCTCGGCCGTGAAACCGAGCTCGACTTCGATGTCGAGTTTCTTGAAGCGCTCCTTGAGGCCGACGTGCGGCATCAGGCGGCGTGCCGACGCATCGTAATCGTTCGAGTAGCTCCACTCGTGCATGCCCATCTTCTGCGTGGACAGGTTCAGACCCGCCGGCAGGCGATCCCGGATGTCCTCGCCCTGGCAATACTTGTGCATCGAAATCGCGGCCTGGTGTCCGTGTTCGACGGCCCAGATGATGTTCTTCGGTCCGAATGCCGAGTCTCCGCCGAAGAACACGCCGTCGAGCGAGCACATCATCGTCGTCTCGTCGACGACCGGGCAATCCCACTCGTTGAATTCGATGCCGAGATCGCGCTCGATCCACGGGAAGGCGTTGTCCTGGCCGATCGCCAGCACGACGTCATCGCAGGGAATGACGACCTCGCCCGTCGACGCGCCGCGGTCGATGCGGCCCCGCTCGTCGATGCCGTATTCCATCAGGTCGAACTTCATGCCGACGAGCCTGCCGTCTTCGTAGACGAACTCCTTCGGCGAGTGGTTGACCATGATGTCCACGTTCTCTTCCTCGGCGTCCTCGAGTTCCCACTCCGAGGCCTTGAAGAAACCGCGCGGCTTGCGCGCCATGACCCTGACGTCTTTCGCGCCGAGGCGCAGCGACGTGCGGCAGCAGTCCATGGCCGTATTGCCGACGCCGATGATCAGGACGCGCTCGCCGATGCTGTCGATATGGTCGAACGCAACGGACTCCAGCCACTCGATGCCGATGTGGATGCGATCCGAATCGTAACGGCCCGGAATCTCGAGATTCCTGCCCTTCGGCGCACCGGTCCCGACGAAGATGGCGTCGTAGCCCTCGTCCAGCAGTTCCTTCATGCTGTCGATGCGGTGATTCAGTTTCAGATCGCATCCCATGTCGAGGATGTAGCCGATTTCCTCATCGAGCACCTCGGGCGGCAGACGGAACGCGGGGATGTTGGTGCGCATCAGGCCCCCGGTCGTGTCGAGCGCCTCGAAGATCGTCACCTCGTAGCCGAGCGGCCTGAGATCGTTGGCAACGGTCAGCGATGCGCAGCCGGCCCCGATGAGCGCCACCTTCTTGCCGTTGCTCCGCTCCGCCCCCCTGGGCAGGCGGTCGACGATGTCGCCGCGATTATCGGCCGCAACGCGCTTGAGCCGGCAAATGGCGACCGGTTTGTCCTCGACGCGACGGCGCCGGCACGCCGGTTCGCACGGCCGATCGCACACGCGCCCGAGGATGCCCGGGAACACGTTGGACTTGCGGTTCTCCATGTACGCATCGCCGAATCGCCCCTGGGCGATCAGCCGAATGTACTCGGGCACGTCGGTATGGGCCGGACAGCCCCACTGGCAGTCGACGACCTTGTGGAAGTAATCGGGATTTGACGTGTCGGTAGGCTTCATCTTTCCCGCGCTAGCATAACCAGATCGCGGGGAAAGTAAACAAAAACCCGCGTCTATCGGGCGCGGCAATGCCGCTGCCGGTCTTCCCGATACGATCGCCGACGACAAACACGTCGGCGTCCTGGATGCGCCCTTCGTTGACGGGACGCGCATTGCACATCAGAAGCCGGTTCACGCGAGTACTGCGAAAGACGTT
>JAKSCZ010000067.1 GCA_022360335.1 Pseudomonadota bacterium | reverse complement strand
CAGGCCAATTCGGACGTCATTACGGTGCGCCGCGTTACGGTACAGGCGATGCCGCCGGAGGCGGGCCGCCTGCAGGTCCAGTCGACCCGTATCCAGGGCGAGTTGTTCGAATCCGGCGCCGTGCCGGCGGACTTCCTGCCGATTACGAATCATCCGGTGACCGGACAGCCGTCGTCGGCGACCCACAACCTGATCGTCAACAGCTACTACGTGTCGCCGACCTCGGATCTGATCCCCGGAGTACCGACACTGCGCCGCAAAACCCTGACCGTCGACAGCGGCGCACCGGCCATCGTCGACCAGGAAGTCGCGCCCGGCGTCGAGAACGTTCAATTGCAACTCGGCGTCGACGTCGACGAGGACAACACGGTCGATCGCTACGTCGATCCCGGATCGGAAATCTACGACCCGGCCGCCCCGGGATACATACCCGGCGCGCGGGTCCTCACGGCGCGCATCTGGCTGGTCGTGCGCGGCGTCACGACGGAATTCGGGCTGCGGGATGCCCGCAACTACCGGCCCGGCAACGCCGATCTCGGCCAGATGAACGACAGCTTCCGGCGCTTGCAGGTATCGAAGACGATCCTGCTGCGTAACGCCAGAATCTGAGGAAGGGAAGAGACATGAGAAACGGGAATACGGCCTCGATACGACACGAACGGCAGCGCGGCGCGGCGCTCGTCGTCGGCCTGCTGCTGCTGGTCGTGATCACGGTGCTGGCGATCTCGGGTATGAACACCGCTACCACCGAACTCGCGATGGCGCGTAACGACCAGGCGTACGAAGATGCCTTCCAGGCAGCCGAGACGGGCCTGGCAACCGCGCTCTCCCAGGGCCGGTTCCCGACGGCGGCCGAGACGACGATCCAGCCGGACACCTCGTCGAATCGGAGCATCAGCACGACGATTCAATACGAAGACTCGACCATGGTGCCCGACAAGGCCTTCAGCCTCGGCGTCGGCAGCGGCATCGCGGCACACCATTTTCTCGCCACGTCGCAGGCCGAGTTCCGCCGCGACCCGGGCAACGTCACGGATCGCGATTCGAGCGCGATCCACTCACAGGCTTTCTACGTCGTCGGCCCGGTGCTGTCGGGGTTCTGAGCGGCACAAGGAACGGAGCAGTCTCATGAAACTGAAAGTATCGATTACCGCCGTATTGCTTGCGCTGGCCTTCCCGGCCGCTGCCGACGGGACCGTCGTGCAGGAAGCGTACGAGGTCGCCCTGAGCGACCTGCGCCTGCCGCGCGCGGAAGGCGGCACGATTGCATTCAAGGAATGCGCAAGCTGCGACTATCGGCGCGTTCCCGTCGCCGCCGACACGGTATACCGCGTCAACGGCCGCAAGGTACCGCTGGCGGCGTTCCGCCTGGCGGTGGCGGATGTCGCCGCACGCCAGGACGAGGCCGTCACCGTGCTTCACCACCTCGAACGGAATCAGGTCACCGCCGTATCGGTCGAACTCCGAGGGTAGCAACATGAATAGGGTAATTCGCAAAACGACAGGGACCGTTCTCGGCGTGATGCTGGCGCTCGCAGCCGGCGTACCGGCGCTTGCCGACGACACCGAGCTGCTACTCGTCGCACCGACCGATCCGTCGCAGCTCAAGCCGAACGTCATGTTCATCCTCGATACCTCGGGCTCGATGACGACGACACAGGAAACCGACGTGCCGTTCGACCCGGACACGGACTACTCGGACCTCGGCGACTGCGACGGGGACTCGATGTACTACAGCGAGGACGGCTCGATTCCCGTGTGCGACGACGACAACGACCTGTACATCGACAAGACGTCCTGGCACTGCGATGCATCGTCCGTCCAGATAGCGGGCGTCGGTTCGTACACCGGCGTTCTCGTCCAGTACCGCGCCCCCGGCGGCGGCGGTGGCGACGACGACGAGGACGAAGACGAGGACAACGGGGACAAGGAATGGCTGCCGCTCGAACCGGGCAACCGGTTCGACGACGTGGAGTGCGAGGCCGACTCGGCCACGCATGGCCGCAACGATTTCGCAACGACGACCGACGTCTATGCGACCAACGCCTACGATTCCAACGGCGACGGCTGGACCAACGATTCGTCCCAGGAGATTTCCTGGGGAAGTTCGGGCGTCAACAGAACGTACTCGATGTACGACGGCAACTACATCAACTACAAGCAGAATCCGCCGCAGGAAACCCGGTCCCGATCGTACATCATGAAACTCGCGACCAAACAGGTGCTGAATTCGGTCGACGACATGAACGTCGGCATCATGCGGTTCAATCACAAGGAAGGCGGCGTCGTCATCCGCGCGCCGTCCGACCTCGATTCGAATCGCGCGCAGATCCTCGCCGAGATCGACGCCCTGGGCGCCGCCGGCTGGACACCGCTGTCCGAAACCCTGTTCGAGAATGCGCTGTTCTGGATGGGACTGCCCGGACACTACGCGGGGACGATCGACGAGCATACGACGGACCCGAACGCCCTCGCGGTTACGGAGCCGGCGCCGATTTACCGGCAACCCGACATGCTGTCGTGTTCGAAGAACTTCAACGTGCTGATCACCGACGGCAAGCCGACCCAGGACGCCGGTACCCCCGGGCTGCTGGGCCAGCTGCCGGGATACGGGACGGTCCTGAACCGCACGGGCTGTACCGGAACGGGCGACGGCGCCTGCCTCGACGACGTCGGCGAATACCTCGCCAACGTCGACTTGGACCCGGTATTGGACGGCCGCCAGTCCGTGATCACTCACACGATCGGGTACACGGTCGACCTGCCGATCCTCGCGGATACGGCGCGCCTTTCGGGCGGCCAGTACCTGCTGGCCGACGATACCGACTCGCTGGTGGCGGCACTGACGGAGGTCGTGTCGCAGGTCAATGAGCGTTCGCTGTCGTTCTCGGCGCCGGCCGTGTCGGTCAACACGTTCAACCGCACCCGCAACCTGAACGACGTGTACATCACGATGTTCGGCGCACGAGGCGCCGCGCACTGGCCCGGAAATCTCAAGGGCTATCGCATCGAAGGCAGCGAAATCGTCGACGCCGCCGGCCAGGCTGCGGTCGATCCCGCCTCCGGATTCTTCTACCAGACCGCACGCTCCTACTGGACGACGGGCCAGGCCGACGGCAACGACGTGACCCTGGGCGGCGCCGCGCAACAGCTGCCGCCGCCGGCCGACCGCCGGCTGTTCACCGACAACGGCTTCGACAGCAACCTGCACGGCGGCAGCAACGAGATCTCGACGGGCAACGCCAACGCGTATACGGCCGCGGATTTCGGCATCGCCGGGTCCGGCCCGACGGTCGACGAGATGATCCGCTGGATGCGCGGCGAGGACGTGAAGGACGTGGACGGAAACCCGAACACGACCATGCGCAATTCCATGGGCGACCCGCTGCATTCGCGGCCCGCCGCAGTCGTATACGGCGGCACGGCCGAGGACCCGATCGCGGTCGTCTACGTAGCAACCAACGACGGCTATCTGCACGCGATCGACGCGGAGACGGGCGAGGAACTCTGGTCGTACGTACCGAAAGAACTGCTGCCGCGCATGGCGACGCTCTACGAGAACCCCGAAATGAAGTACAAGCTGTACGGCCTCGACGGGGACATCGTACCGATCCTGCACGACGTCGACCGCGACGGCCAGATCGAATCGGGCGACGGCGATATGGCGCTGATCCTGTTCGGCATGCGGCGCGGCGGTTACGCATACCGCATGCTCGACGTCACCGACCGGAACAATCCGGTTCTCGCCTGGGAGCGCAGCGTGGACGATGCCGGCCAGAGCTGGTCGGCGCCCGTCGTTACCCGCATGGACATTGCGGGCTCGGACCAGAACTCGTTCAAGGCCGTCGTCGTCGTCGGTGGCGGCTACGACCGTGTCCACGACACGGCCGCATACGACCCCGCGCTCGACGGCGTCGGCGCAGGCGTGCACGTGCTGGACCTGCTGACGGGCGACCCGCTGTGGTCGGCCGGCCACACCAGCAGCAACGCGAATCTCAAGCTCGGGAAAATGACCAAGTCGATCCCGACGCGCATCAAAGTGCTCGACGTCAACGGCGACAGCTTCGCCGACCGTATGTACGCCGCGGACATGGGCGGCCAGGTCTGGCGCTTCGACATCGGCAACGGCGAGATTGCCGACGAACTGGTCGCGGGCGGCGTCATCGCGCGCCTCGGCGCCGAAGGCCTGGGCACGCCCACGGCGGCCGACACGCGACGTTTCTACAACTCGCCCGACGTCGCCATGTTCAAGGACCCGCGCCAGAACCGCCGCTTCATCTCGGTCAGTATCGGCTCGGGCTACCGCGCCCATCCGCTCGACCTGAGTGCCGCCGACCGATTCTACTCGCTGCGTGACCCGAACGTGTTCAATTCGCTGACGCAGGACCAGTACGACAGCCTCGTGCCGTTCACGGAGGCGGATCTGGTCGAGGTATCCGGTCAGGTGAACACGGTCATCACGGCACAGGACGCGGGTTGGAAGCTGACGCTTCCCGGCAATCAAATGGTGCTCGCCGAGTCGGTCACGTTCAACAACGAGGTGTTTTTCGTGAGTTTCACGCCGGACACCCTGGGCGCCGCGGCCTGCCGTGCCGGCCAGGGAACCAACTTCCTGTATCGCGTGAGCATCCTGAACGGCGATCCGATCATGGACGACCTGGGCAACATCCCGACCGGCGACGAAGACCTGGCCCGTCGCACGCAATTGGCTCAGGGCGGCATTGCACCGGCGCCGCAGTTCCTGTTCCCGACGGCCGATGCCGACTGCACGGGAGACGACTGCAACCCGCCGCCCATCGGCTGTATCGGCGTCGAATGCTTCGATCCGGGCTTCGCCAACAACCCGGTACGCACGCTTTGGACACAGGACGGTATCGAGTAGACTGACATGCAGCGACGCAAACGAATGCGGGGTATTACGCTGATCGAACTCCTGATCGTCGTGGTCGTGATCAGCATACTCGCCGCGGTGGCCTATCCCAACTATCAGGAATTCACCGCGCGGGCCAAACGCAACGAGGCGCGGGCGGCATTGCTCCGCCTGGCCATCAACCAGGAACGCTTCTACCTGAACAACAACACGTTCACTGCGGTTCTCAGTGACGTGGGCTTTGCCGGCAGCATGACCGAGAACGGCTACTACGAAATCGCCGTCACGGCCGCCAACGCCAGCAACTTTACGGCGACCGCAACCTACCGGCACGGCGGCAACGAGGCCGGCAAGTGCCTGACGTTCACGATCGATGGCCGCGGCGTCAAGACGTCGAGCCCCGACACGGACTGCTGGGAACGAACGCGGTAGGAACGGCTGTTGTAGGAACGGCGGCTGTAGGAACGGCGGCTGTAGGAGCGGCTTTAGCCGCGACCGGGCCTGTTCGGGCCTGAAGGCCCTCCTACGGACTCTGTTCCCTGCCCGAGAAGAAGAACGCATCGACGATCAGCAATACGGCGCCGACCGAGATGCCCGCAT
>JAKSCZ010000435.1 GCA_022360335.1 Pseudomonadota bacterium | reverse complement strand
GTCGCCTTCGTCGAGGACCTCTTCGAGAATGCTGCGCGCACCGGCCGGGTCGCCCATATCGACGTACGCGCGGGCCAGGTCGAGCTTGGTTCCGACCTCCGTCATGGCGCGCGCCTCGTCCAGGTCCTCGCTCATGTCCCCGGGGCCGAACGACATCGTCGTAGCATCCGTCGTCGTTTCGGTCGTATCCCCGGCCGCCGGCGGGCGCGGTTGTTCGGCGGTCGCGTCGTCGCCGGGCTCCTCGGCCGTATCGCCGCCTTCGCCGGCCTCGAGCTCCGCGGTCAGGTCGTCGAGGTTCAGGTCGTCGAGGTCCGGGTCGACCTCGGTGGCGGCGGCCGGTATCTCGCCGATTTCGTCGAGATTGGCGCCGCCCGCGAACACCTCGGGCGGCAGTGCCTCGGTCTTCGCGAAATCGAAGTCGTCGTCCATCGGCGCGAGCAAGGTATCGGCGTCGCCGGACACCTCCGTTTCCCCGTCATCGTCGGGGCCCGGTGCGAGCACTGTCGCATCGTCGGCGTCGATCGGCGTCGACGATTCGATCTCCGCGTCCGCGAACGGCATACGACCCGTCTCGTCGGCGGCCAGCCGCATACCGGTCCCGGTTACGCCGAAGCCGTCGTCGATGTCGAGTTGCTCACCGATCCCGGTTTCGTCCGGCTCGAGCGCCTCCTGTACGCCCGTCGCGTCGGGATCGATCTCGGGATTCTTTCCCGTGATGTCGTCCGGATCCTCGAGCGCTTCATTCGTGCCGGTCTCGTCGAGGTCGTCGAGCGAAGCCACTTCCGTCTCGGCGAGACCGTCGACGTCCAGGTCCAGATCGAGGTCGAGTTCATCGAGGTTGATTTCCGCGGTCGAATCCGAGTCCTGGCCGGCCTCGGAGATCACCGCACCGAGCGACTCGTCCAGCGAAGGCAGCTCGGACGTGCGGTCCGTGCCGGCGAACGGCTCCTCGATCGTCGGCTCGACGGGCGCCGGCATCTCGGCGGTAACGTCCGCATCGGCGGCATCGGCCGGCTCGACGGGCGCCGGCATCTCGGCGGTGACGTCGACATCGGCGGCATCGGCCGGCTCGACTGCCAGGCCGTCGGGCGTCTCTTCGGGCGTCTCTTCCTCGACAGGCATGTCGGCAGTTTCCTCGAGCAGGAAATCGACGCCGGCATCCTCGGCCTCAGGCTCGTCGGCTCCGAGATCCACGCCGTCGGATTCCCCTTCATCGCCTCCGCCGAAATCGATGTCGAGTTCACCCGAGTCTTCCATGTCGGCCTCGAACGCGAGGTCGACGGCCCTGGTCGCCCCCGCAACGGCGGCGCCGGCAAACAACTCGTGATCCGCCGCAACCTGCTGACCCATGATGACGATCTTGTCCCACTCGGCCGACTCGCCCGTACCGACCGCAGCTTTGAGACGTGCCGCCGCCTCGATGAACGCATCCCGGTTGCCCCAGACGAAGTAGATCTCGCAGAGCTTCGACATCAGCCCCCGGTCGTTCGGTTCGGCCTCGAGCGCCCCGCTGACGAGATCGGCCGCCTGATCGTAAAGGCCGTAGGCCATGTGAAAATCGGCCTCGGCCAGCGGATCCGTCCGGTCGAGATTGAGCGCCGTGTCACTGCTGAACGTGTCGTCGATCGAATCGAACGACCCGGTTTCTTCTGCCGGGGCCGGCTCCTCCGGAGCCTCGACGATGTCCGGCGCCGGCACCTCGAACGTATCCTCGTCCAACGGACCGATGCCCGAATCCTGTTCGACCACGACGATTGCATCGTCCGGGGTCGGTGCGTGCATCGTCTCCGTCGCGGTCAACGCTTCGGCCGCGATTTCGTCGCTGTCGAGCGTCTCCCAGGGCCGGTCGTCGTCGTCGCCCGCCCGCCGCAGGAACCACAGAACGGCGCCCGCCAGCACCACCGCAGCAGCGACGATCTTCGCCCAGAGGCTGTCGAGTACGGCCATGATGCGCTCGACGAAGCCCGGCTCGTCGACCCGCCTCGTAACGACGTTGGTGGGTCCGGCCGGTTCCGGCTCGGCCTCAGCCACCGCATCGTCGGCCGGTGTCGCGTCCCCGGAGGCATCGCCAACGGTGTCGTCGGCCGCTGTCTCGTCGTCGACGGCGGGCGTTTCGTAGACCTCGCCGCGGATCTCCGCCAGTTCCCGGCGCAGCGCGGCCAGCTCGTTGTCACGGATTTCCAACAGCGACTGCCGGTCCGGCACGTCGGCAGCCTCCAGTTCGGCGATGCGCGCTTCGATCTCCTGCTCACGCGCGACCGGCTCGACGGCCCCGACGTCGACGTCGAAGTCGGCCGGTTCCTCGTCCGGCGGCACGAGGATCAGGCTCGTCTCGGTACGCTGCGTGCCGGGCCCGGTCGAAGAGTCAAAGGGTGCGTCGTCACCGGCAGCCGTCGCCTCCGCGTAGCGCGTATCGGGTTCGGGCAAGACGGCGTCGTCGCTGCGCCAGTGCCGGTGCTGGCGCCCGACCTCGCTTATCGCGTCCGAACGGCTGATACGGAAGATATCGTCGGCGCTCGGAATCGTCAGCGCAGCGCCGGCTTTCAGCCGGTTGATGTTGCCGGCGAATGCGTCCGGGTTCGCCTCGAAGATCGCCAGCATCGTCTGGCTCATCGTCAGCCGGGCGTCCGGTCGCATGCGTTGCGCGATGCCCCACAAGGTCTCGCCCCGCTCGACGACGTAGTCGCCCGCCGAAGCCGTCGAGTACGGCGTTTCGGGCACATACGCGGGTTCGGACTCGTACGACGGCCGGCGTTCGGGCTCGGGTTCCGGCGGCGGCGGCCTGTAGGCCGGTTGCGCTTGCCGCTCGATACGGCCGGTGTCCGCCGGCTCGGCCCGTCGCGGCGCTTCGACGGCCGGTGCCTGTCGCACGGCCGGCGGCGCGTACGTCGGCGGGTCGAGGAGTACCGTGTACTCGCGCAGCAGGCGGCCGCTCGACCACGTTGCCTCTACGAGAAACGTCAGGAACGGTTCGATGATCGGGGAACGCGAACGCACCACGATCACGG
>JAKSCZ010000526.1 GCA_022360335.1 Pseudomonadota bacterium | reverse complement strand
GGCCCGAACCCCGAACCGGTAGGAGGGCCTTCAAGCCCGAACCGCGAGGCCCGAACCCCGAACCGGTAGGAGGGCCTTCAGGCCCGAACCGCGAGGGCCCGAACCCCGAACCGCGAGGGCCCGAACCCCGAACCGGTAGGAGGGCCTTCAGGCCCGAACCGCGAGGGCCGAATCAGTCGCTGAAGAAGTACATACCGAGCGTCTCGGCGACGCAGGCCGGCTTGCGCTCGCCCTCGACCTCGAGCCGGACCTCGGACGTCAGGAGCAGCGCGCCGGCCCGCCGGCGAGCCTGGAGCACGACGGCCCGGGCCCTGATCTTCGCGCCGACGGGAACCGGCGTATAGAAACGCACCTTGTTCAGGCCGAAGTTGATCGCGCGCTCGAGGTTCTCTACTGCGACGAAATCGCCGGTCAGCGCCGGAATCATGGCGAGGGTCAGGTAGCCGTGCGCTATCGTCCTGCCGTCGGGCATCTCACGGGCGGCACGCTCGGTGTCGACGTGGATCCACTGGTGGTCCGCGGTCGCCTCGGCGAACTGATCGATACGGTGCTGATCGATCACGATCCAGTCGGACACCCCGACCTCGACGCCCTCCAGCGCCTTCGCGTCATCGACAGATGTGATCGTGTGCAAGGACTTCCCCCGCCTGGCCCGACGCTCAGTGATACCCGATGCGGCGTCAGTCCGCAATCCCATGCTGCGCACAGCGCTCGCAGCCGACCCAGCCGGAGTTGCCGTCGGCGTAGTGCTCTTTTTTCCAGATCGGCAGGCGAACCTTGATCTGATCGATGATGTAGCGACAGGCCCTGAACGCCTCGTCGCGATGCGCGGAGGCGACACCGATCCAGACGGCGCACTCCCCGATCTCGAGCATGCCGACACGGTGCACGCAACGCGCGTCGAGAAAAGGAAACTCCGCCTGCGCCTCGGCGATGACTTTCTCGCCCTCGGCGATCGCCAGCGGTTCGCAGGCCTCGTATTCGAGCCGGACGACGGCGTGCCCTTCGTTCTCGTTCCGCACCCGGCCTTCGAATGCGCAATATCCGCCCGCTGCCGGATTTTCGAGCGAGCGCTGCAATGCCGCCGTGTCGATCGCCGCCTCACTGATCTCGATCATTCAGCCTCCCGCAACGGGCGGGAACAGCAGCACGGTATCGCCGTCGCTCACCGGGCTGTCCCAGTCGGCCATTCGATCGTTGATCGCCACCTTGCAGTGACCGTTCAGCTCGGTCGACCCGTGCCGGTCGCGCGTCGCCTCGAATACGTCCCGCGCCGTTTCCGCCGCCAGGCGGAGCGTCTCTTCGCCGACGCCGGCGTGCTCGCGGAACATCGCGAAGTAGCGGACGGTGACGGTCTTCACGAGGCGCTCTCCAGCACGCTCACGGCGAGGTCTTCGGGCGTATTGACGTTGTCGAGCGATGCCGGGTCGGCCTGCTCGATCAGGTGCGTATCGGAACGAATCAGGATCTTCCGCGGACAGATAACGCCGTCGTCGACGAACGCGCGGACGATGTCGCCCGTGCCGGCGCGCCAGATGGCGCACAGGGGCTCGGGCAGCCCGTCGTGGCTGCTGACAAAGGCCGTGAAAGGGTGCTCGTCCGATCGATTCGTGATCAGGTACCGGACGGTCTCGCCGCTGACGTTGGGCAGGTCGCAAGCGACGACGAGCCAGTCGGCCGACGGATATTCCTCCATCGCGGAGAGGATGCCCGCCAGCGGTCCCAGATCGTCATGGCGGTCCACGATCTGCGCGAAACGGGCGCGTTCGGTATCGTCACGCTGATCCGCCCGCGTCGAGACGAACACGCGATCCAGGTGCGCGTCGAGCAGCGCGACGATCCATGCCAGCTGAGACCGGCCGTCGCGTTCGAGCAGCGCCTTGTCCCGCCCCATGCGACGACTCCGCCCTCCGGCGAGAACGAGACCGTGCAGCGGCGCCTCAGCCATCGCCGCAAAGGTCTCGCTTGCCGCCGGTTTTCGACACCAGGCGGGTGTCGGCGATGACGATGTCGTGGGACATCGCCTTCAGCATGTCGTAGACGGTCAGCGCCGCGACGCTGGCGCCGGTGAGCGCCTCCATCTCGACGCCCGTCTTGTGATGGACGCGACACCGGCAGTCGATGACGACGTCGTTGCCCTCGAGCTCGACTGTCACCTTGCAGTTCTCGAGCCCGAGCGGGTGACAAAAAGGAATGAGTTCGTGGGCCTTCTTCGCAGCCATGACGCCGGCGACGATCGCGGTCGCGAAGACGGGTCCTTTCTTCGTCCGGATCTCGTCGCCTTCGATGTGAGCGGTCAATGCATCGGGCAGGCGCACGACGCTACGCGCGCGCGCGCTGCGGTCCGTCGCGACTTTGTCGCCGACGTCCACCATCGTCGGCCGGTTCTGCGAATCGATGTGACTCAGTTTGCTCATCAGCTCGTGTAAGCGGGCCCTATCCCCCGATACGGTACATCTCGACCTTGCGCAGCACGTGCGCCTCGGCGAGTTCCGGGCGCCGGAGTTCGCTGTACCGGTCCGCGCACTGCATCCAGATCTGCTCGAGGATCTCGGTCAGTTCCTCGTCGTCGGCGTTGCTCCGCAGGGACTCGCGCAAGTCGATACCCCGGCTTGCGAACAGGCAAGTATAGAGCATGCCGTCGGCGGAGAGGCGCGCCCGGCTGCAGTCGCCGCAAAACGGTTCGGTGACCGACGAGATGAAGCCGATCTCGCCCTGCCCGTCGACGTACGCGTAGCGGCGCGCAACCTCGCCGGGGTAATTCCGGTCCAGGCGCCGCAGCGGCCAGCGCCGTTGCACCCGGCTCAGCAATTCGCGTGACGGTACGACCAGGTCGGCCCGCCAGCCGTTGCGGTTACCGACGTCCATGAATTCGATGAGGCGTACGATGCGGCCCGTACCCCGGAAGTGCCCGAGCAGGCCGAGCACCGTGTGATCGTTGACGCCGCGCTGCACGACGACGTTGATCTTGATCGGATCGAGCCCGGCCTCCTCTGCCGCGGCGAGGCCATCGAGCACGCGCGCAAGATCGCCGCGGCCGCCGCTCATATGACGAAAGACGCCTTCGTCGAGGCTGTCGAGACTGATCGTGACGCGGTGCAAACCGGCCTGTGCGAGTCGTTCCGCCGCCGGCGCCAGCAACATCGCGTTCGTGGTCAGCGCCAGGTCGTCGACGCCCGGGATCGCCGCGAGACCTTCGATGAGATCCGGCAGGTTCCTGTCGAGCAGAGGCTCGCCCCCGGTCAGGCGTATCTTGCTGACGCCGAGCCTTGCCGCGACACGCGCGATCTTGAGGATCTCGTCGTAGCTCAGCCGCTGACTGCGACGCAAAAACTCGTAACCGTCGTGGAACTCGTCCTCGGGCATGCAGTAGGGGCAGCGGAAGTTGCACTGATCGAGCACGGAAATCCGGAGATCGTGCAGCGGCCGTTGCAGTGCATCCCGCGTGACGGCATCCGCCGTTTCGGATTCGGGACTCGGGCGCATCACCGGATTCTGCCGGAAAACCGGCCGGATACAAAACCGGGACAGACGGACGGAAGCCGGTTTTGGTAAGCTCCCCCCAGTTCGCGGCCGGCAGGAATACCCACGGTGCACGTATCGTTCAGCGGCGATGCCGCTTTCCCGTTCAGGCGGCTGACCGCAATCAACCGGATCTTCGGCAACGCCGGCCGGCCTCTCGACCGGCTCGCGTCCTGAGCGCACGATGTTCCCGCAGGCCGTCGTCGATTTTTTTGCCGCGAACCAGGAGCTGCTGTGGTTGACGACGCTGTTCGCCGACCTCGGCTGCACGCTCGTGCTCTACCGCCTGTTCGGCAAAGCGGGCCTGCAGGTCGCCATTGCCCTGGCGATCCTGCTCGCCAACCTTCAGGGTCCGAAACTGACCGTGATATTCGGTCTGCAGACGAGCCTCGGCGTCATCTTCTACTCGAGCATCTTCTTCGCTACCGACGTGCTCAGCGAGAACTACGGCAGGGACGCCGCGAACAAGGCCGTGCGCATGGGTTTTGCGGTCAGTGTGATCATCCTGATCATGCTGAGTCTCGCGCTCATGTACCTGCCGAGCACGCGGCCGGAAACCGCGGAATACTCGGCCTCGATCCACGCCGCTTTCGTGACGATCGTCGATTTCACGCCGCGTTTCGTCTTCGGTTCCCTGCTCGCCTATTTCGTCAGCCAGCATTTCGACGTGTGGGCATTCCACAAGATCAAGTCGTGGACCGGCGAGCGCCGGCTGTGGCTGCGCAACAACGGCTCGACGCTGAGTTCTCAGGTCGTGGACACGACCATCTATTCACTCGTCGCGTGGTGGGGGATCGTCGACCTCGGGACGGCGCTCTTGCTCGGCGCCACCAAATACGTTTTCAAGATGGTCATTGCGGCTGTCGACACGCTCTTCATCTACTGGGCGCGCGCCGCGTTCCGGCACCGCGCTGCGACCGGGTCGGCCTGATACACTGACCGGCATGAAACCCTCGGGCGTCATCACGATCACGACGGATTTCGGTCACAAGGGCCCGTTTGCGGCCGTCATGAAGGGCGTCATCCTGCACCGGTACCCGGACGCGAAAATCGTCGATCTGACGCACGACATCCCGGCCCAGTGGCCGCCCGAAGCGGGCTTCTGGGTCAGTCGCTCGTACCGATACTTCCCGTCCGGGACCGTGCATCTCGCGATCGTCGACCCGGGTGTCGGGACCGAGCGGGACATCCTCGTAGCGCATTGTGACGGTCACGCGTTCATGGCGCCGGACAACGGTCTTCTGGCGCAGTTGTTCGGCCTGTTCGACGCGCCGCAGGTCTACAGGCTCGACGTTGCCTGCCTCGGGCTGCCCGAACCGAGCGCAACGTTTCACGGTCGCGACATTTTTGCGCCCGCGGCCGCAGCGCTCGCGTCGGGCAGCAAAACGGCGGCCGATATCGGTACTCCGACGACCGAATGGACGCCGGGCTGGGTCGACGAGCCCGTCGTTTCGCCCGGCAGTGTCAGCGGCGTCATCGTCACCGTCGACAACTTCGGCAACCTGATCAGCAATATCGATGCGTCGTCGATCGGCGAATACACGGAACCGGTCGCCGAACTGGCGGGTCGCACGATACCGTTGCGCCGGACCTACGGGCGTGTTCGGCCGGGCGAATACCTCGCCCTCGTAAACTCCTTCGACGTCGTCGAGGTCGCGCGCGCGCAAGGCAGCGCCGCCGAAGGCCTGGGCTCGACCCGCGGCGCCCCGCTCGTCGTCCGCGACGTCGGGTGACAGTCAGAATACGGTGTCAGTCACCCTATTTTTTTCCGTGACGGATTGACTACGCAAGACAATCGTCGAAAAAAATAGGGTGACTGACACCGTATTCTGATCTCACGCGATTCGCGGCTGAAGCCGCTCCTACGACCGGCGCTGTAGCGCCTGCTTTTCCAGCTTCGCCCAGGAGTCGCGCAGCGTCACGATGCGGTTGAATACGCGGCCGTTCGCGCCATCGTCGACCGCGTCCGCGCGGAAATAGCCGAGCCGCTCGAACTGCACCGCAGCGTCGCGGCGGAGACCGCTCAGCGACGGCTCGAGTTTCGCCGCGACGACCTCGAGCGAATTCGGGTTGAGTACGCTGTGCAAATCCTCGGCCGCGTTCGGACTGGCCTCCTCGAACAGCCGGTCGTAGAGGCGTACCGTCGCCTCGACGGCGTGCTCGCGGGACACCCAGTGGATCGTGCCCTTCACCTTGCGGTCCGAGGTGCCGGTGCCGCTGCGCGTGTCCGGATCGTAGCTGCAGCGCAACTCGACGACCCTGCCGTCGTCGTCCTTGACGACCTCGTCGCAGCGGATGATGTAAGCGAAGCGCAGCCGCACCTCGCCGCCGGGCTTCAGCCGGAAGAACTTGCGCGGCGCCTCCTCCATGAAGTCGTCCTGCTCGATCCACAGTTCGCGGGAAAACGGGAGTTCGCGCGTGCCGAGGTCCGGCCTGGCGGGATGGTTCATCGCCTCCATGTGCTCGACCCGGTCGCCGGGGTAATTCGTCAGGACCACCTTGAGCGGCCGGAGAACGGCCATGCGGCGCTCCGCCTGCTCGCCGAGCACGTCGCGTACGCAGGTCTCGAGTGCGCCCATCTCGATCAGCTTGTCTTTTTTCGTCACGCCGGCGCGTTTGACGAACTCGCGCAGTGCGGCCGGCGGATAGCCGCGGCGGCGCATGCCCGAGATCGTCGGCATGCGCGGATCGTCCCAGCCCGAAACGACGCCTTCGTCGACGAGCGACTTGAGCTTGCGTTTGCTCGTGATCGTGTACGCGAGGTTGAGCCGCGAGAACTCGATCTGGCGCGGGCGGTGTGCGGGCGTCAGCTGATCCAGGAACCAGTCGTACAGCGGCCGGTGATCCTCGAATTCGAGCGTACACAGCGAATGGGTG
>JAKSCZ010000380.1 GCA_022360335.1 Pseudomonadota bacterium | reverse complement strand
CGAGCTGCACGGTGTCGTCCAGCGGTGCATGCAGGATCATCACCGCTTTCCGGAGGCTGCCCACCGACTCCGGCATCGGATGGATCGCGAGATCGTCCACGAATTGCTTCTTGATCGTGAACGGCCGGCCGCCGAGCTGAACCTCGGCAACACCCTGCTCTTCCAGCGCCTCCTGTTCGTCACCGAACAGGTGCGCGACATGCGCCGGATCGGCCGATGACCCGATCGTCGCGACCGCAACCGCTGACGGAATGTCATGGGCGGCCTGCAGCACCGCCGTGCCGCCGAGTGAGTGTCCGAGCAGCAGTGCCGGTGCTTCGTACTCATCCTCGAGAAACCGGACGGCGGACAGCAGGTCGCCGACGTTCGTCGAGAAGTTGGTGTCGGCGAACTCGCCCTCGCTCTGCCCGAGGCCCGTGAAGTCGAAGCGCAGCACCGCGTACCCAGCGGCCGTGAGCGACCGGCTGATGTTGGTCGCCGCACGCAGGTTCTTCGAACACGTGAAGCAGTGCGCGAACAGCGCGTAGGCGCGCGGGGCTGCTTCGGGCAGATCGAGGATGCCGGCGAGTCGTTCGCCGGCATCGTTCGTGAAGTTGACGTTGAGCTTTCGCATGGTCGATTCCCTGTTGGCGTGGCCCTATTCTAGCGGTTGCGCTTCAGGCGGCTTCCCGCTCGTCGAGCAGGCGGTCGAGTTCGCCGCTGCGCTCGAGCTCCAGCAGGTCGTCGCTGCCGCCGATGTGGCGGTCGCCGAAGAAGATCTGCGGGACCGTGCGGCGCTGCGAACGCTCCTGCATCTCGGCCTGTAGCGCCGGGTCGTGGGCGACCTCGATCTCGTTGTAGGCAATGCCCTTGCTGTCCAGCAGTGTCTTCGCGCGTGCGCAGTACGGGCAATAGAACTTCGTGTAGATGGTTACGTCGGTCATGTCGATCTCCGGTCAGTGCGTGATGGAGGAGATCATAGGTATCTGATGGGATACTTTCGATATCTAATAGTCTCTATTTATACTATCATTCGTCTATTCAATAATGATTTTCGAGACGAGCGATATCGATGGAAGTCCTGAGCGACATCCTCAGAACGATGCAGGTCGAGGGCAGCGTGTACTTCTGCGACAAGCTCGAGGCCCCGTGGCGCAAGGATTTCACGGCGACGGAGGCGGCCGCGTTTCACATGGTTCGACGCGGCGAGTGCTGGGCAACGGCGGGCGACGAGACCGTCCAGCTCGGCCCGGGCGACCTGATCTTCCTCGCCCCGGGGCTCGATCACGTATTGGAGAGCCATCCGCCCGGCGCCGATCCGTCGGCATATTCATCCGGTACGTTGCTGCTGTGCGGCTACGCCAACTTCTCGGCCGACGCCGTGACGCCACTGGCCGGCATCTTCCCGACGATGGCGATCGTTCGTGAGGACGAGCTGACGCGTCATGCCTGGCTCAAGGCGACGCTCGATCAACTGAGTTCCGAGTACCTCGCGCAGGGCCCCGGCTCCGAACTGATCGTCAACAAACTGACCGAGGTCGTGTTGATCGAGCTGATCCGTATCAACTTCTGCCGCGACAAGGACAACCCGTTCCTCGCGGCGCTCAACGACGCCGTCGTATCGAAGGCGCTCAACCTGTTACACAGGCGTCCCGAGCATCCCTGGACCCTGGATTCGCTTGCCGCCCAAGTTGCATTGTCGCGGGCCGCATTCGCCAAGCGCTTCAAGTCGATGATCGGGCAGTCCATGTTTCAGTACCTGACGTCGCTGCGCATGCAAAAAGCCAGGGACCTGCTGACAACGACCCAGCTCCCTGTGTACGAGATTTCCAGTCGCAGCGGTTACGAGTCGGAGCTGGCGTTCACGCGTACGTTCAAGAAGTACGCGGGGGTGACGCCGAAGCGGTTTCGGAGGCAGAAAAACACGTAGGCTACGGCGGTATGCCTTTGCCTACTGGACTACTACCGCAAATCGAAGTACTCGTGCACACATAGCAGTTGCTTATTGTCGACACTAATATTGTGTGCAATCGCACCCTTCGAACTGAGCGCTACGGAGCTGCCGCCTACTTTGTCCACAAAGTGAACGTAGTCCCTGAAATTGTCGGCGCCGATCGATTCGTCGTACAGCGGCGTCTTGAACACCACGATATAGAGCACCGAGATGTCCGCGCCCGCGGCGACCGTACCGGCCGTCGCATAGAGCAACTGATAACGAACGTCGAACATGGACGTATCGGGCTCGCTGAAGTGCAGTGCGAGCAATTGTTCGATCCGTTCCGGCGCATTGGTCGACTTGCCAGTGATCTGGTTTGCCTTCGACTGGAGATAGGCATCTCGAACCGTTGGCCCGAATGACTCGTCGACTTTCGCTTCG
>JAKSCZ010000460.1 GCA_022360335.1 Pseudomonadota bacterium | reverse complement strand
TGCTCGCTCCGGAACGCGTCCTCGACGCACTCGACGACGGGCGTGGCCAATGCATAGGGCGCCTGGACCGCGGAGAGCAGCTCGATGACCTCGGCCCGGCCGGCAACGGCGCCGCAGCGCGCGCCGGCGAAACCCAGCGCCTTGGACAAGGTCCGCAGGACGAGCAGGTTGTCGTATCGCGCCATGAGCCCGACGACCGACGGCGCCTCGCCGAACTCCACGTAGGCTTCGTCGACGACGACCGCCGACGAATCCCGGCGTGCCGCCAGCAATGCCTCGAGCTGTGCGACGGGTAACGACGTGCCGGTCGGATTGTTCGGCGAGCAGACGAAAATCAGGCGCGTCGTCTCGTCGCAGGCCGACAGTACGTCGTCCACGTCGATGGCGAAGTCGCGCTCGGCGCGCGTCGGCACTTCGACGAGCGGCGCGCCCTGGACTGCTGCATAGTGCCGGTACATCTCGAAAGAGGGCGTCGTGATCAGCACGCCGTCGCGTCCTGAGCGGCAAAACGCGCGGATCACGAGATCGATGGCTTCGCTCGAGCCGCGCGTAACCAGCAGCCGTTCCGGCGCGCAGCCGAAACGTTCCGCCAGTTTGCGCCGGAGCGCCTGCGGGCGAACTTCCGGATAGCGGTTCAGCGGGCGCCGGAAATTCCCGATCGTGTTGGGACGCGGCGATTCGTTCGCATTCAGACGGATCGTGTCGTCGACCTGTTCGGCCGCCCGGTACGCGCGCAACGCCCGAATCTCGGGTCGGGCGAGTTTGACGATGCTCATGCCGGCTTCCCGAGGCGGCGCGTGACCGACGCGGCATGTGCGTCCAGGCCTTCGAGGCCGGCCAGCGTCACGACGGCCCCGCCGAGATTCTCGAGTCCCTCACGCGTCAGCTCCTGGATCGTCATGTGGCGCATGAAGTGCTCGAGCCCGAGCCCGCTGTACGTTCGGGCATGACCGTAGGTCGGCAGGACGTGATTCGTGCCGCTGCAATAATCGCCGACCGACTCCGGCGTCCAGGGCCCGACGAAGACGGATCCGGCGTTGCGGATACGCCCGAGAATCTTCCTCGGCTCCCCGAGTTGCAGGATCAGGTGCTCGGGCGCGTAGGCGTTGCTGATCTCTATGGCGGTGGCGAGATCCTCGACGACCAGCAGGCAGGATTTGCCGAGTGCGGCGCCCGCGATGCCGGCGCGCGACAGGCGCCGGAGCTGGGAACGGAGCTGTGACTCGACGTCGCGGGCAAGCGCCGCGGACGTCGTCAGCAGCAGCGCCTGGGAATCGGCGCCGTGCTCGGCCTGGGCGAGCAGGTCGGAGGCGACGAAATCGGCCGAGGCGTCCGCGTCGGCGATGACGAGCACCTCGGAAGGCCCCGCGGGCATGTCGATGGCGGCGCCTGAGGCATCGGCGCTGACCAGCGACTTGGCGCAGGTCACCCAGGCGTTCCCCGGGCCGAAGATCTTCGCGACCCGGGGCAGCGTTTCCGTTCCGTACGCCATCGCCGCAATCGCCTGCGCGCCGCCGACCTTGTAGATTTCGGTGACGCCCGAGCGGCTCGCCGCAACCAGGACGGCCGGATCCGCCGTGCCGTCCGGGCGGGGCGGGGTAC
>JAKSCZ010000032.1 GCA_022360335.1 Pseudomonadota bacterium | reverse complement strand
TGGGCGTGCGTGCCAACAGCGGGGAGAAGACGGGATTCGCGTATTCGGACGAACTGGTTCTGCCGGCCCTCGAGTCCGCGGCAGGTGCCGCGCGCGCCATCGCGAGCCGTGGCCAGGAAAAGCGGCTGCAGGCGTGGCACCGCAGCCACGTAACGCCGCTCTATCCCGACCTCGACCCCACAGCGAGCATCGACGATGATCAGAAGACGCAGCTGTTGCTCGAACTCGACGCGGCGGCCCGCGCGCTCGACGAGCGCGTCGAGCAGGTGATCATCAGCATGGCGAGCAGCCAGGACCTCGTGCTCGTCGCGGCGTCCGACGGCACGATGGCCGCGGACGTGCGGCCGTTGATTCGCCTCAACGTCAGCGTCATCCTCGAGCAGGACGGGCAGCGCGAACAGGGTTATGCGGGCGGCGGCGCCCGCAGCGATCTCCATTATTTCCTCGGCGGGGACCTGCCGCTCGAATTCGCGCGTGAAGCCGTGCGCCAGGCGTCCGTGCAACTCGAAGCGCAGGCTGCCCCTGCCGGCACGATGCCCGTGGTGCTGGGCAACGGCTGGCCCGGCATCCTGTTGCACGAGGCCGTCGGCCACGGGCTCGAGGGCGACTTCAACCGCAAGGGCGTGTCTGCGTTCAGCGGCAAGGTCGGGCAACGGGTCGCATCCGAACACTGCACGATCGTCGACGACGGCACGATTGCAAATCGCCGGGGATCGCTCGCCGTCGACGACGAAGGCACGCCGGGCCAGAAGACCGTGCTGGTCGAGGACGGCATTCTGCGGTGCTACATGCAGGACAAGCTCAACGCGCGCCTGATGGGCGTCGAGCCGACGGGCAACGGCCGGCGTGAGTCGTTTGCGCACGTGCCGATGCCGCGCATGACGAACACCTACATGCTCGCCGGCCGCCACGAACCCGACGATATCATCGCTTCGGTCGACAAGGGCCTGTATGCGCCGAATTTCGGCGGCGGCCAGGTTGATATCACATCCGGCAAGTTCGTGTTTTCGGCCAGCGAGGCCTACCTGATCGAAAAAGGCAGGATTACCGCGCCGGTCAAGGGTGCGATGCTGATCGGCGACGGCCCCGAGGCGCTGCACCGGATTTCGATGGTCGGCAACGACCTGAGGCTCGATACCGGGGTCGGCACGTGCGGCAAGGAAGGACAGTCGGTGCCTGTCGGCGTCGGGCAGCCGACGCTCAAGATCGACGAACTGACCGTCGGAGGCACGGCCTGACGGGCCGGCCTGTTTCACATAAGTCGGCGCAGCCCGGATCGCGTCGCGCAGTGTGAGGCAGCTCACTGCATTCAACATATCTTGCGCGTAATGTCGGCGTATCTCACGGAGGGATACGACCATGGCATTCGAGAACACGACGACGGAATTCGAGATGGACGCCGAGTCCCGGCAGTTCGTCCGGGATCTAAGCGGCGAAAACGGGGAATACGAGCCCGATCTGGCCGTTGACGGCCTGTCCGATTCGATCCTGTCGCGCATCCTGGGTTTGTTCGGCACCGGTCGCTCCTGAGTCGAAACAAACACTTAGCGAGAGCGAGAAGGATTGGAAACCCGGTCATCGGTCGGGTTTCGCGCGTCCGGCCGCTTTACTTGTGGCCGGGGCTATGGAGAATGAATCGGCCCGGGGCACGGAACGACGATGCTATGTGGGTCTCCAAGCCGATTTACGAGAGCCTGCCCTACCTGTACCTGTTCCTCGGGGCGGTCGCCCTCGGGCTCTCGATGTACCTCAACTACTGGCACATGCCGACGATCTGCTTCGCCGTGGGAGTGGTCTGCCTGGTCGCAGGACTGGTCGTGCTGCTGAAGCGGCGCGACTACCGGATCACGGGCCGCAGGGCGGGGCAATGGCTGGATTACTAGAAGCGGTCTAGGCCGTTTCCTGTTCCTCGATGGTTTCTTTGCCGTCGTCGTCGATCTGGTCTTCGAGCTGATCCTCTATCGTGTCCTCGTCGTGTCGCAGGTCGTGGTAGACGAGTTCGTGTACGCCGAGTGACACCACGTCGCCGTCACGCAGGCGGTGCTTCTTGATCTGTTTCTCGCCCAGGAACACGCCGTTCGTGCTGTTGAGGTCCTCGATGAGGCAGCCATCGTCGTCGCTGACGATCTGCGCGTGGTGGCGGCTGACGAACTTGCCCTTGATGTAGATCTCGTTGTCCGGCGAGCGGCCGACGATGACCCGGCCGAGCGGGAAGGTCAGTTCCTCGACGACCTCGCCGTCCGAGCGGACTTCGATTCGCGTCACGTGGTCCTGGTGAGCTTCGCGACGATCGAGTTCGCGCAACTTGTCGTGCAGCCCCGTGTTGCCGTCGTGCTCTTTCCAGTCGAGCTCTGCGACGGCGGCCATGACTTCGTCGAGGCCCACCGTGCGCTTTTCGTCTGCGAACGCGCAGAGCAGCGACGAATCTCACAGCGTATTGATCAGGCGGGGGACGCCGCCCGTGTAGCGGTGGATCGCCTCGAAGGTATCCTTCTCGAACAGCTCCTGCCCTTCGCGGCCGGCGATCGACAGACGGTGTTCGATGTAGTCGCGAATTTCGCGCTTGTCGAGCGGGCCGAGATGAAAGCGCAGGCGCACGCGCTGTACCAACTGCTTGAGACTCGCCGAATCCAGAGTGTCGCGCAATTCGGGCTGTCCGGCCAGGATGATGCGCAGCACCTTTTCCTTGTGTGTCTCGATGCCCGACAGAAGACGGATCTCCTCGAGCACCTTGCGCGTCAGGTTTTGCGCCTCGTCGACGATGAGTACGACCTTTTTGCCGCTCGAGTGTTGCTCGATCAGGTACATATTGAGCATGTCGAGCAGCTCGACCTTGCGCTTGTTGAACGGCTTGAAGCCGAATTCGGTCAACACGGCCTGCAGGAACTGCGTCGGTGTCAGCTGCGTTTGGGAAACGACGGCATAGACGATGTCGTCTTCGAGCTCGGAAAGAAAGGACTGCAACAGGGTGGTCTTGCCCGAGCCCATGTCGCCGGTGATGACGACGAAGCCGTCGGCGAGCCAAATCGTGGAC
>JAKSCZ010000070.1 GCA_022360335.1 Pseudomonadota bacterium | reverse complement strand
TTTCCCGGTGGACTACATCTGCGAGGGGATCGACCAGACGCGCGGCTGGTTCTATACCCTGCATGCGATCGCGACGCTCGTGTCCGATAGCGTCGCGTTCAGGAACTGCATCTGCCTGAACCTGATCGTCGACAAGGACGGCAAGAAGATGTCGAAGTCGCTCGGGAACATCGTCAATCCCTACGACGTCTTCGACGCAGTCGGTGCCGATGCACTGCGCTGGTACTTCCTCGCGCGGCTCAATCCCGAGGCGTTGAAGCGGATCTCTGTCGAAATCGTCCAGGACGTCGCGAGTTCGTTCATCAACACGTTCTGGAACACCTACGGCTTCTTCGTACTGTACGCGCGGCTCGACGAAATCGACCTGACCGACGACGTACCGGTCGCCGATCGTCCCGAAATCGACCGCTGGGCGCTGGCGCTGTTGTACAGGACCGTCACGACCGTGACCGATGCGCTCGATCACTACGACGCCAAGGGCGCGGGCGAGGCGATCGAATCCTTCGTCGACCAGCTCAGCGACTGGTACGTGCGCCGCAACCGCCGGCGCTTCTGGAAGTCGACGGACCCTGAGGATAAGCAGGCCGCGTACCTGACCCTGTACGAGTGCCTCAAAGGCGTACACGAACTCATGGCGCCGTTCGCGCCGTTCCTGGCGGAAAACGTCTACCAGAACCTCGTGCGCTCGGTCGATCCCGACGCCTTGCCGTCGGTGCACATGGGTAACTGGCCCGAGGCGGATCCTGCATGGCGGAACGACACGCTGCTGCACGACGTCGGCGTCGTGCAGAAGGTCGTCGGCCTCGGCCGCGCCGCGCGCAACCGCTCCGGTTTGCGCACGCGCCAGCCGATCTCGCGCTTGCTCGTGCGCGCGCCGAACGATGCGGCGGCGAAAGCCCTGGAGAGCCACGAGGATCAGATTCTCGGGGAGCTCAATGTCAAGGCCGTCGAATTCATCGCGCGCGATGCGGGTCTCGTGAGCTACGTAGTCAAACCCAATCTGCCCAGGCTCGGCAAACGCTACGGCAAGCTCGTGCCGCAGATCCGCCGGGCGCTCATGGAAGCCGACGGCGCCGCGATCGCGAGCGCAACGTCGAAGGACGAGGTCTTCGAAATCGAGCTGGCGGGCCGTACGATTCCGCTGGGGCCGGACGATGTGCTGATCGAGACGCACTCGGCCAAAGGCTACTCCTGCGAAGCGGACTCGGGTTATCTGGCGGCGCTCGACACGTCGCTTACCGACGAGCTGATCGCCGAAGGCCTCGCGCGCGAAGTGGTCCGATCGGTGCAGGATGCCCGCAAGCAAGCCGGACTCGAGGTATCGGACCGCATCACGCTCGGCGTATCCGGTTCGGCGGCCGTGGAGGCGGCGCTCGAAACGCACCGCGACTATGTCATGAACGAGACGCTGGCGACCGACTGGACGGTCGGCCAGAAGGCGGCGCGTTACACGACCGGGAAGACCCTCGGCGAGGAGCACTGGACGATCGAAATCAGCCTGTAATCTTTCGTCGCTAGAATGACGCGTATCGTTTGCGCCGGAACAAAGACACGACTTGCACGCGCTTTGGAAACTCTGTTATAAAAACCGGGCGCAAGATGATGATATGGAAGGAGTACCGAAGGATTTACGGGGGCTCTGCAGGGGGCCCGGGCTACAGGTAAGTAGCCGACTCCGGATAAAAAAAGCGTACACAAGAAGACTCTAACAAGCGCTGGAGAGGCAATGACCGATCACGTCGATCGCTTTCACGCGGCACTGCTCGTGCTGGCTGGGCATGGCCATATAAAACAACGGCTTATCAAGGCATTCGAAGAACATCTCGCCGACGTTCACGAAGACGAGCTGCCGATCGCCGCGAAGCAGTCGTTCGCGGATTTGCGCCACGACATGCACCGGGTCGCGCCGCTTGAGGGCGAGGGCCCGATCTGTGCCTCCGTACGGAAGATGTCTGTGGACGAGGCCAGCGACTGCGCCGGCCGCATCGCGACACTGTTCGGCGAGATCGCGAGGATTCGCGACGATTCCCTGGCCGGCCTGCCGCCGGCCGATCACGACGAGACGCGCGTCCCGCCGTTTCTCGTAAAAACCGTGTAGGAGGGGCTTTAGCCCCGAAAAAACCGGCGTAGGAGGGGCTTTAGCCCCGAATCGCGGCTGAAGCCGCTCCTACGTCGATCCTGCCCGACTGAAGCCGCTCCTACATCAATTCTGCCCGGCTGAAACCGCTCCTGCATCGATCCTGCCCAGCTGAAGCCGCTCCCGCATCAGTTCTGCCTGACGGGGTAGTAGACATAAGTCAGCAGTTCTTCTTCCCCGACCTTGCCCGGGTCGCTTACATAGGACTCCCACGCGTCGCCGTTGCGCGCGATACCCAGCGCGGCCAGATAGGCCACGATCTTGCGGTGCGTCGTCGCGAGGTCCCGGTAAGAGCCGAGGTGCCTCGCACGGATCGCGGGTCCGCCGTAGGTCGTCCCGATTCCGACGGCCGACCCGTCGCGCGGCGTTTCGGCCGTCACGCCGCGCA
>JAKSCZ010000401.1 GCA_022360335.1 Pseudomonadota bacterium | reverse complement strand
TTCGCCGGCATGGCGCCGTTTGCGGACGTCCTCTCCGAAGAGGAAGTCGACGCGATCCATGCCTACATCGTGAACGACACGATCGCGATGCGCCGGGAAGGCGGGGAAGGCGAACCCGGGAAGCGCGAGCTGGGGTTTTAGCCCGCACGACGAGGCGCGGGAACGCAGAGCCCGCCGCCAACTTCTCAGCCGGCATGCATCAAGGCTCGAAAACCGCGGAGACTTTCGACGAATTGAACAGGTAGGTCTCGACGAAGTCGGACCAGGTGCATGTCCGGCCGAGTTCGTTCATCGCGCCGGCCAGTGCCATCCAGTTGAGCATCTCCTGGTCGCCGGCAGCCTCGAGTCGCGACAGCGGCTGGTTTCGCCACGTGTCCCAGTCGGCGTCGACCATCGCCCGGTACATTTCCTTGTCGTACTCGACGTCGGGCTGCATGCGGTAAGTCTCGTCGATCAGGAACGCGTGCGACCAGCTGGACGAGGCGACGAGTGCCACCCGGTACGGACTCTCCTTGAAGAACCGCGCAACCTGGGCGCCGAGATCGAAGACGCGCTTCGGGGTCGGGGACGGCGGATCGAGCGGTCGTCCGGCGTCAGCCAAGCGGCTGATGAAACCCTTGTAGCTGATGACGGCGCGACCGTAACAGTTCAGCTGGAACGGAATGATGGGATACGGAAAACCCTTGCGATCGTAGTCGAGATACAGGATCGAATTGAGGAACGCGTGCGGCAGTCCGGGATGGAGGTTCGGCTCGTACGCGTAAGCGACGTCGAACTCGTTTTCGAGCAGGTTCGTCGCCAGCTCTTTTGCCGCTTCGCGGTGGCAACGGACGGCCAGTTCCGTGTCCCGGGTCTCGCCCCAGACATTGGGCTTGCCGCCGCCCCACTCGTCTTCTTCGCTGAACATCGCAGATTCACCGGCGTGGCCCCAGGGCTTCACGCTCATGTCGTCGTAGGCCATGACACAGAACGCGGGGATGATGCTCTCCTTGAAATTCTCGTACTGATCGTCGCCCCAGATGACGACGATATCCGGGTCGAACGCATCCAGCGCCCCGCGCACCTTGCGAATCCCGCGCAACATGTCTTCACGGTGTTTCGCGCCGCCCGCGACGCCGTCGTCGTCGCCCCACTCCTGTTGCATCAACGGCGGCCAGTTGGCCGGGTCTTTCGCCTCCGCAGGCACGTCGGGGTCTTCGAGCCTGCCCTTCAGGATGTTCGCCATGTCTTCGTCGCGACCGCTCAACGGCGGGTAGTGCGATACGCCCAATCCGAGTATTTCCGCCAAATCCTTCTCCCAACAAGAACGAGGTACGTGCACCTCCTGGATTCCGAGCGGGAAGTGTACGATATTTTCGAAATTCTTACAAAGCCTGCCTTGGGACAGAATTGGGCGGTTTTAGCAGTTTTTCGGAAAATACTTATAATTTACGCTCGTTTTAGCGTTATAGTCGGCCCACGGAGGAAAACCGTGGACGTATCGATGCTACAAGAAAAATCGAAATTAATACGATACTTTCTGTTCGTCCGGGTATTGGCCGAAACGCGCATTCGGGAGGAGCGAAGGTATGTCGTGTAATCGCAGGCAGGTCGTTGCCGGTCTGGCGGGCACTCTCGCACTGCCGGCTATCGGCCGCTTGTCCTGCGCAGCGGTTCCGGACCGCCCGGTGATGCCCGTTCCCGCGCTGCGGGATGCATCCGAGGGACGAATACGTTTGCGCATCCGGGACGGCAGCTGGTCCTTCGACGGCAAGCGTCATACGCCGACCTGGGGATTCTCGCAGGACTACCTCGGTCCGGTATTGCGCGTGCGGCGCGGCGGGGAACTGGCAATCCGCTATGAGAACACCGTCGCCGAAGACGTGGCGGTGCACGGGCACGGCCTGCACGTCATCGGCGAACTCGACGGCGGTCCGCAACGGGCCATTGCGCCCGGCGACAGCTGGGAACCCGTCCTGCCCATCGTCCAGGAAGCGGCGACCGTCTGGTACCACAGCCACACGCACATGAAGACCGGGCCGCAGGTCTACAAAGGTCTCGCCGGAATGATCATCATCGACGACGACAACAGCGACAGCCTGCCCCTGCCACGTCGTTACGGCGTCGACGACATCCCCTTCGTCGTCCAGGACAAGGACTTCAACCGGGACGGCACGCTATCCTACAACAAGCTCGGCCTGGGGCGCTTCTATGCCGCGCACGTCATGGTGAACGGCATCATCAGGCCGCGCGTCAAGGTGCCGCCAGGCCTTGTGCGCCTGAGGATCCTGAACGGCTCGAACGGGCGCTACCTCAATTTCGTGTTCACGGACGGGCGAGCGTTTCACGTCGTCGCCGGCGACGGGGGGTTCCTCGAGGAGCCGGTCGAGGTGACGTCGCTGTTCACGAACCCGGGGGAACGCTACGAAGTGCTCGTGGATTTCTCGGACGGCCTGCCCGCGACCATGCGCTCGGTGCCCGCGGCACGCACTCCGGACAATTACCCGGAATTCGACCCGATTCAGGGCGACCAGACGATCGGCTACTTCGACGTCGACCGCGCCATCGCCGCCGATCCGGAGGCCAGGATTCCGTCACGCCTGAACGAAATCGCGAGGCTCGATCCCGGCGCTGCCACGGTGACGCGGAAGTTCCTGATGGAGACCGGCCAGCCCATGACGATCAACGGCAAGGCGATGGACATGGATCGTATCGACGAACGCGTGAAACGCGGCGTCGTGGAAATCTGGGAGCTCGAAGGCGACCTGCACAACTTCCACGCGCACGGGTGTTCGTTCCAGGTGCTGAGCGTCAACGGCAGGGAGCCGCCGGCTCACATGCGAGGCCCGAAGGACACGGTTATCGTGGACGAACGATCGAGTTTTATCGTGCGCTTCGATCACACCGCGCCGGAAGAATTCCCGTACATGTACCACTGCCACCTTCTCGAGCACGAGGACATGGGTATGATGGGACAGTTCGTCGTCAGCGACTAGACGGGGTAGTTCATGTACGGGGCATTCCTGTTCTTGCACGTATTGGCCGCGACGGTCTGGACGGGCGGACACCTGGTGCTCGCCGTCGCCGTCCTGCCCAGGGCGCTCAGGGAGCGGTCGCCCGGGGTATTGCTGCGCTTCGAATCTCGCTACGAGCGTATCGGCATCCCCGCACTTCTGGTGCAGGTTGCGACCGGCCTGTGGCTTGCCTGGCAGCGCTTACCCGACGCGGCCGGGTGGTTCGACCTGGACAACCCCGTCGCCAGGCCGATCGCCGCGAAGCTGCTGCTGCTCGTCATAACCATGCTGTTCGCCATCGACGCCCGGTTGCGCCTCATACCCAAGCTGCGGGCGGAGAACCTCAACGCGATGGCGTGGCATATCATCCCCGTCACGGTCGTTTCCGTGTTGTTCGTGGCCGCCGGTGTCTCGTTTCGAACGGGCTGGCTGAACTGAGCCGCAAAGCCCGACGGCTTCAATGCAGTCGCCGCTCGCCCCGGTCGCACCGCAGGGCATCCGACATGCAGGTCAGACCCGCCTGCTCGAAGGGCTCTCCGCTCCCCCGCGCGTACGGGTATTATTGAGAATGCGTCTCATTTGCAATTACTGCATCTCGGCTTATAATGCAATTGAGACACATTCTCAATAAGGAAGTGGCATGACCAGAACACGGACGCTGCGGCTCGTGTCATCGCAATCCGAGGCCGGCCCGCTCGCTCCCCCGAAAAGCCGTTTCCGGCTGTTCATTTCCGACCGGGCGAGCCCGATGCCCGCAATCCGGGTTTACGACAGCAGCCGGCAAGGCGTGCTGCTGAGGTGGCAGGGAGAGGTGGCGTCCCATCTTCTGAAGGCCGGAAATCTGCCCCTGAGATACCTCACGAACGGCAGCCACGACTGCGACAAGGGACTGTTGCGCAGGCTGACGATCGCGGCGGCGGCGCTGCAGATGAAAAGCGAGCGGCAAGACGCACCCGAAGGCGGCGGCCGGCCGCATCGCGACATTCCCCCGCTCCACCACTGCGTCGCCACCCTGTTGTTCGATCACCCCGATCATCATTTCGCGGGCGAAGAGGTGGTCTGCCTGATGGCGCTGCGCTACCCGTGTATCGCGCCGCGCCACGTGACGCGCGTTCTCGGCGACCTCGTCGACTGGAACGTGATTCAGCGCATCGCGGTCGATGCCGAAACCGAGTTTTACGATCTCGACACCCGTCCCCACCTGCACGTCTACGACGCGCGAGCCCGGGAGCTGCGCGACGCGGAGGTCAGTGGCGTCTTGCGGCTGGTCTGAGCGCCCGCTAGCCCATCTGTGACTGCAGGTAGTTCCGGAGCCCGACGCGGTCGATCAGGCCGAGCTGCTTCTCGAGCCAGTAGGCGTGGTCGATTTCCGTATCGGCCAGTAGCCGCTCGAGTACCTCCCGGCTCTGGTAGTCACGTTCCTTCTCGCAGATACCGATCGCTTCTTTGAGCGCTGCGACGACACGGTACTCGAGCTCGAGGTCGCTCTTCAGCATCGCCGGTACGTCCTTGCCGACGTTGATCGGTTCGCGCGTCGCGACGTCCGGCGTTCCTTCGAGAAACAGGATGCGCTCGATCAACGCGCCGGCGTGCCCTTTCTCGTCGTCGAACTCGTGCGCAACGCGTTCGTGGAGCCTGGCGAGCCCCCAGTCTTCGTACATCTTCGAGTGAATGAAGTACTGGTCCATCGCCGCGAGCTCCGCGGCGAGCAATCCGTTCATCGCGTCGATAACCCGCCGATTACCTTTCATCGCCGTACCCCCGGCTGCCTGAAAAAACGGAAGTACGGTACCACCGCGTTGCGGTCGGATCAAAAAACCCTTACCCGTCAGTTAATTGCGAATGATTACGATACTCAATCGCGTTGGCGTGTGCGGCTAGCACATCTCGTAAGACGCCTCGCCGCTCTCGAGCGCCTCGTCGACCGCGTCGCGGAACGCTTCATGCACACCGAGTCGCCCCACCCGTTCCCAGAAGGCCCGTCCACCCGGCTCCGAGAACAGCGAGATGATGTCCTTCCTGACCATGACCCACTGATTCTCGGGCAGGAGCCCTTCCCGGTGCAGGTCGAACAGGACGCTCCAGGTATTCAGGAACTGACCGACAAGCGTGAAGAACTGCATGCGCTCGTCCTCGTCGAGTTCTTCACCGGCGAATCCCCGCCGGAAGACGGACGCGAGCTCCCTGTTGTTGCTGATCGACGTGTTCATGTCGCTGTAGGCTTCGATGAACGAATAACGCGCCGATGCCTGGGACTGCGCATTGGCCTGGTGAATCTGGCGAGCGACATAGATAAGTGTGACGACGACAGCGACCGCCCCGACCAGTTCGCCGATTGCGCCGAGTGCGTCCCAGTTCATCGCATCGCCCCTCTCCTGACGTCCGTTCGCATCATACAGGACATAGGTAGTATCCGAAGTTCCGTTGCCCCGAACCGGGGCGCCCCATAGAATTTGCATCCACCTTCAGGCAAACAAACGGGGACCGTGCCATGCCATACGCCCTGAGAATCGCATGCTGCGTCGTGTTGCTCGGCGTCGCGAGCCCGGTAGTCGCCAAAGACGACTGCGTGGACTGCCACAAGGAAGAAACCCGGCAGATTGTCGCCGACTGGCAGATCAGCCGGCACTTCGACGAGGACGTTTCGTGCAAGGACTGTCACAAGGGCCGCCACACGTCGGCCGACGACGTCGACCGGCTGAGAACCGTGACGGCCGAGACCTGCGCCAGGTGCCACGAGGAACGCTTCGAACAATTCTCGAAAGGCAAGCACGCGCTCGCCTGGGCGGCCCTCGAAGCCATGCCGACGACGCACGCGCTGCCGATGGCGCTCGCGCACGGCATGAAGGGATGCGGCGGATGCCACAAGCTCGGCCTCAAGGACGAGGAGGCCATCGCACAGCTCAGGGAAGAGGGCAGCATCTTCGGTCACGCGTCCTGCGACGCCTGCCATACGCGGCATACGTTCTCGGTCGTCGAGGCACGGCAGCCGCAGGCCTGCCAGACCTGCCACATGGGCTTCGACCATCCGCAGTGGGAGATGTGGTCGTCGTCGAAACACGGCGTGCGCTACCTGCTGGCGCAAAACGGCACCTTGCCCGCCGGCACCCCGGCGCCGACCTGCCAGGATTGCCACATGGTCGACGGCGATCACGAAGTGCGCACGGCGTGGGGTTTCCTGGCCGTGCGGCTGCCGTTACCCGAAGACGAGCAATGGGCGGCCGACCAGGTGACGATCCTGCAGGCGCTCGGCGTACTCGATCCGGAGGGCAACCCGACCGCGCGTCTCGACGTCGTCAAGGCGGCGGACGTCGCACGTCTTACGCAGGAGGACTTCGATCGCGAACGCAACAAGATGATCGCCGTCTGCGAGGACTGCCACTCGTCGAATTTCGCCCGTGCCGAACTTGCGAAAGGCGACGACCTGATTCGCGAAGCGGACCACCTGCTCGCCCAGGCCATTCGGGAGATCGCGTCGCTGTACGAGGACGGCGTCCTGCCGAAACCCGACAGCTACGCGCACGCCTTCCCCGACCTGCTGACCTTTCACGACGCACCGACGTCGATCGAGCAGCGGCTGTTCGAGATGCATCTCAAGCACCGCATGCGTGCGTTCCAGGGTGCGTTCCACGCCAACCCGGACTATGCGCTCTGGTACGGCTGGAGCGAGATGCTGCGGGATCTGCAGCACATCAGGGAAGAAGCCGAAGAGCTTCGGCGCCACAGGAAGCACCATCCGGAGGAGAGCTAGCCGCTACGCGACCTCGGCCGCGGCGGGATCGTAGCCGAGGTTCGGCG
>JAKSCZ010000306.1 GCA_022360335.1 Pseudomonadota bacterium | reverse complement strand
TCGACGGCGAGTCGCTCTACGACGAGGTCGCCGCGCTCGCGGAATGGCCGGTCCCCATCGTCGGTGCATTCGACGAGGTCTACCTCGACCTGCCCCGGGAGGTCGTGATCTCCACGCTGACCGGGCACCAGCGTTACTTCCCCGTCGCCGGCGACGACGGCAAACTGCTGCCGCATTTCGTGACGGTCGCAAACCTCGAGAGCAAGGACCCCGAGCGGGTCATCGAAGGCAATGAGCGCGTTATCCGGCCGCGGCTGGCAGACGCCGCTTTCTTCTGGGAGTCCGACCGCAGGAAGCCGCTCGGCAGCCGCGCGGAATCGCTGCGCGAGGTCGTCTACCAGCGGGGTCTCGGCAGCCTGTACGACAGGAGCCGCCGCATCGCGCGCATCGCCGCGTGGCTTGCCGAGCGGCTCGGCGCCGACGCCGAAATCCCTGCACGCGCCGCCGAGCTCGCGAAGTGCGACCTGACCACGGACATGGTCGGCGAATTCCCGGACCTGCAGGGGACGATGGGGCGCTACTACGCGCTGTCCGACGGCGAACCGCAGGCGGTCGCCGACGCGATCGCCGAGCATTACCGGCCCCGTTTTGCCGGCGACGAGCTGCCGGCCTCGCCTGCCGGGCAGATCCTCGCCATCGCCGAAAAACTCGATACGCTGGCGGGCATCTTCTCGATCGGCAGGAAACCCGGCGGCAACCGCGACCCCTTCGGTCTGCGCCGCGCCGCGCTGGGGACGGTTCGCATCGTCATCGAGCGCGGCATCGACGTCGATCTCAAGGCGCTGATCGCGTTCGCGGTAGCGGAGCAGCCGCCCGGCGAGACCGGCAACGATGCGCTCGCCGCGGCGCTGTACGGTTTCGTTGCCGATCGCCTTCGTCGCTACTTCCTCGATCGCGATGCCGGGCTCGGGACCGAAACCTTCGACGCCGTCATGGCGCGCGAGCCGGTGTCGCTGGTCGACTTCGACCGGCGTCTCGCCGCCGTGCAGACGTTCGCCCGGCTCGACCAGGCCGGGAGCCTCGCGGCCGCCAACAAGCGCATCGCCAATATCCTGCGGCAGGCCGGCGATCCCGGGGGGCTCAGGGTGAAAAACAAGCGCCTCGAGCTCGACGCGGAGAAGGCGCTCTGCAATGCGCTTCGGAACGCACGCGACAAAGTCGCCCCGATGCTCGAGGAGCGGCGATACGCCGAGGTCCTGAACGAGCTCGCCGATCTTCGCGATCCCGTGGACCGTTTCTTCGACGACGTCATGGTCATGGTCGACGACGAGGCCGTACGCAACAACCGTCTGGCCCTGCTCGGCGAGCTGCGCGCGTTGTTCCTCGACGTTGCGGACGTCTCGCGGCTCGCCATCGGCTGACGATGGCGGCAAGGCTCGACGCAAAGGGGCTCGTGATCCTCGATCGGGACGGCGTCATCAACCGGGACTCCTCCGCGTTCGTCAAGTCGGCAGAGGAGTGGCTGCCGCTTCCGGGCAGCATCGAGGCGATCGCGGCCCTCTGTACCGCCGGCTACACGGTCGCCGTCGCCAGCAACCAGTCCGGTCTCGCCCGCGGGCTCTTCGACCGGAAGGCGCTCGCGGGAATGCATCGCAAACTCCGCCGGCTCGTGGACGCGGCGGGCGGCAGGGTCGGTCGCATCGTCGTCTGCCCGCACGGGCCCGGCGACGGCTGCCGCTGCCGCAAGCCGAATCCCGGTCTGCTCGAACGACTCGCGCGGTACTACGGGACGCCGCTGGACGGCGTGCCCGCCATCGGCGATTCGCTGCGCGATCTCGAGGCGGCGGCAGCCGCCGGCGCGGCACCCGTGCTCGTGCGTACCGGCAACGGCAGCCGGACCGAGGCCGCCCTGCCCGGGGCGCTCGGCCGCGTGCCGGTTTACGACGACCTGGCGGCCGCAGCGCAGGCGATCGTCGCGGCATGATGCTCCGCTTGCGATCGGCGGCGTTCCTGGGCTTCTGTTTCGGCTCGGTTTGCCTGTATTCGACAGCGCTGCTGCTGATCTTCTGGGCGCCGCAGGATTTCCTGTGGCGCTTCGTCCTGAGCTACGCGAGGCTCGCGATGTGGGCCGGCGAGTTCTTTTGCGGCATGAAGATCGTCGTCGAGGGCCGGGAACACCTCCCCGACGAACCCAGTGTCGTCATGATCAAGCACTCGTCCACGCTCGAGACGTACACCCACGTGACCCTCTTCCCGAGGACGTGCTGGGTCATCAAGCGAGAGACGATCTTCATGCCGTTCTTCGGTTGGGCGATATGGCTCGTCTTCCGGCCGATCGCCATTCGACGGAACTCGCGCGGGGCGGCGGTCAAACAGGTGATTCGACAGGGCACCGAACGCCTCGCCGAGGGCCTCTGGGTCACGATCTTCCCCGAGGGAACGCGCATGCCGCCGGGCGAGACCCGCCGTTACGGCGTATCCGGCGCCGCCCTGGCCCAGGAGGCCGGCGTGCCCATCGTCCCCGTCGCGCACAACGCGGCCGACGTCTGGGGCCGGCGCGAGTTTACGAAACGGCCCGGCACGGTGCGTTTTTGCATCGGCCCGCCGATCAGCGCCGCGGGGCGGCCGCCCCGGGAAACGAACCTTCTCGTACAGGACTGGATCGAAAACAAGATGACGGAAATCAGTTCCGGTTACCGGCGCAAACGGCGCGCCTCGTGACGGCCCGACGACCGGCTCCGGGTGCGTGCCTGCTGACGGCCCTGGCGCTGGTCGCCTGCGCCGCGCCGCCGCCGGCGTCGGTGAACGACGCGCTCGACCTGATCGGGCAGCGCGCGCTGCAGAAACACGTCGCCTACCTGGCAAGCGACGGACTCGAGGGCCGCATGACCGGCCGGCCGGGTTACGACAAGGCCGCCGAGTACGTCGCCGGGCAGCTCGCCGCGATGGGCGTCGAACCGGCGGGCCCCGACGGCTGGTACCAGCCGGTTCCGCTTCGCTCCTATACGCTCGACTCGGCCGAATTCACGCTCCACGGCGAGGCGGACCGGCGCTTCGTCTACCGCGACGATTTCGCGAGCTTTCCCGACCCGGTCGCGACGGAGTCCCGGGTCCGCGCCGAAGTCGTCTATGTCGGCTACGGCGTGCACGCACCCGAATTCGGCTACTCGGACTACGAGGGTATCGACGTCGCGGGCAGGATCGTCGCCGCGTACCGCGGCGCCCCGGCCTCGATTTCCGGCGAGCAGCGCGCGTATTTCGCGTCGTCCCTGACCAAGCTCCGGGAGGCCGCCGCGCGCGGCGCCGTCGGTGCGATCACGCTGCGCTCGCGCGACGCGGAGGAAAAACGGCCGTGGAGCGAGGCGAAGACGCTGTTCGGGCGACGCCCGCAGATGCGCTGGATCACCGACGACGGGCGGGCGGCCGATCACTTCCCGGCGATTCGCGTTCGCACCTACCTGAGCCCGGCGACGGCCGGGGCGCTGTTCGCCGACGCGCCGATCAGCTATGAAGCGTCGCTCGACAGGATGGAGGCCGGTGAACCCGCATCGGCACACCTCGGCGTCGAGGTGACGATGGCGAACGCCTCCCGGCACACGTCGATCAGCAGCCCGAACGTCGTCGGCATGGTTCGCGGCACGGACCCGGCGCTGGCCGACGAATACGTCGTCTACACCGCGCACCTCGACCACATCGGCACGGTCGTCGAGGACGGTGAGACCCGCGTTTACAACGGCGCCTACGACAACGCCATGGGGGTCGCGCTGATGCTCGAGACGGCCCGGTCGTTCGCGGCGTTCCCGCCGCGTCGTTCGCTGCTGTTCGTCGCGCTTACCGCCGAAGAGCGCGGCCTGCTCGGCTCGGACTATTTCGTCAACCACCCCGTCGTGCCGGCGAGCTCGATCGTCGCCAACGTCAATCTCGACATGCCCCTGTTCCTCTACCCCGTCGCCGACCTGATCGCATTCGGCTCCGGGCATTCGTCGCTGCAGGGCCCGGCCGAGCGCGCAGCCCGTGCGGAGGGCTTCGCGTTCGCGCCCGACCCGATGCCGGAGGAGAGCCTGTTCGTCCGGTCGGATCAGTACTCGTTCGTGCGCAAGGGCATTCCCGCCCTCTTCCTCGTGCCCGGATTCGGGTCGCAGGACGACGGCATCGACCGCGAGACGATCTTCCGGGAGTTCATCGGGAACCACTACCACAAGCCGAGCGACGATTCGTCGAGGCCCGTCGACTGGGGATCGGCCGTGCGTTTCGCGCGCGCGCACGCGCGCATCGGCTACGCCGTTGCCATGGGCGGACCGCGCCCGCGGTGGAAGGAAGACAACTTCTTCGGCGAGCGCTTCGCGAGGCCCTGAACGGGCCCGGGCTCACCAGATCTTCACGCGCTCCTCTTCGGGCAGGAACAGCGCGTCGTCCTCCTGCACGCCGAACGCCGCATACCACTCCGGCACGTTGCGCACCGGGCCGTTCGTCCGGTACACGGCCGGCGAATGCGGATCCGTTGCGATCTGCCGGCGCAGCGCTTCGTCCCGGATGATGCTGCGCCACACCTGGGCGAAGCCCAGGAAGACGCGCTGGACGCCCGTGAAACCGTCGATGACGGGCGGCTCTTCGCCGCCGCGGGACATCCGATACGCGAGCAGGCCGATCGAGATGCCGCCGAGGTCGCCGATATTCTCACCCTGGGTGAATTCGCCGTTGACGGCCAGGTCGTCGAACGGCATGAACTCGTCGTACTGCGCAACGAGCGCCCCGGTGCGCGCCTCGAACGCGGTCCGGTCTTCGTCGGTCCACCAGTTGCGCAGGACCCCGTCGCCGTCGAAGGTGCTGCCCTTGTCGTCGAAACCGTGACCGATCTCGTGGCCGATGACGGCGCCGATGGCGCCGTAGTTGACCGCGTCGTCCGCTTCCATATTGAAGAACGGCGGCTGCAGGATCGCGGCCGGAAACACGATCTGGTTCATCGGCGGGTTGTAGTAGGCATTCACCGTCTGCGGGTTCATGAACCACTCCTCGCGGTCGACGGGTCCGCCCTGCCGCTCGAGCTGGCGCTTGTATTCGGCATAGGCGGCGCGTTCGATGTTGCCGTAGAAGTCGTCGCGCTCGATCTCGAGCGCATCGTAGTCGCGCCACTTGTCCGGATAGCCGATCATCGGCGTGAACTTCGACAGCTTGTCGAGCGCCTGCACCTTGGTCTCCTCGCCCATCCAGTCGAGCTCCCTGATGCTCTTCTCGTAGGCCTTGACGAGGTTGCCGACCAGCTCGAGCATGCGCTCCTTCGCCTCGGGCGGGAAATACTCCTTGACGTAGACCTTGCCGACGATTTCGCCGAGCGTGCCGTCGACGGTGCTGACGGCGCGTCGCCAGTCCGGCCGCTGCTCCTCGGTGCCCGAGAGGACCTTGCCGTAGAACTCGAAGTTCTGCACGTCGAGTTCCTTCGTCAGGCGGCCCGCGGTGTTGTTGAGGGCGTTCCACGTCAGATAGGTTTTCCAGGTATCGAGATCGGTGTCCCGGACGATGCCGTCGAGCGCCTCGACGTAGGCTTTCGTGAAGACGACGATCTCGGGGAGGTCCTGGATGCCGAGTTCGGTCAGGTAGCCGTCCCAGTTGAAGTTCGGCATCAGGCCCGGCAGGTCGGAAAGGGCGTACTTCCTGTAATTGCCCGCGTAGTCGCGCAGCTGTTCCTTCTTCATGTTCTCGGCGGCCAGCCGCGTCTCGAGGGCCATGACGGTCCGTGCCGCATCCGCACCGCCCTCGAAACCCGCGATGTCGAACATCTTCTCGATGTGTGCGACGTACTTCTGCCGGATTTGCCCGGAGTTCTCGTCCTCGTTGAAGTAGTACTCGCGATCCGGCAGGCCGAGGCCGCTCTGCGCGACGAGGACGGCGTAGCGGGTCGGGTCCAGGAAGTCGGTGAGCTGCTGCGCGGCAAGCGGCGAGTCCAGGCCGCGGGTCAGCGCGCCGGCGAAGTAGACGGCCAGATCGTCGTGGCTTTCGATCGCGCCGATGCGATCGAGCTCGGGCCGGAGCGGCTCGATGCCGCGCGCGTTGCGCGTTTCCCAGTCGAGGAAGGAATTGTACATGTCCCCGACTTTCTGCTCGTCCGTGCCCTTCGCGAAATCGCCGCTGGCCGATTTCTCGATGATCGCCCTGACGGCTTCCTGCGACTCGTCGCGCAGCTTGTCGAAGACGCCGTAACGCGACTTGTCGGCCGGCATCTCGGCCGTATCGACCCAGCGCCCGTTCACGTAGGCGAAGAAGTCGTCCCCGGGGCGAACGTCCGTGTTCATGGCCGACAGGTCGATGCCGGAGACGGGCGCCTTAGGCCCGGCGGCGGCGGCCGGCCCGGCGGATTCCTGCTGAGAACAGGCGACGGCGACGAACAGCGCGGCGGCGCCGATCACAAATTTCTTCACGTTGATCCCCTTAATTGTCAGGTGGTGCCGCCCGGCCTGCGCCGGGCACTTCGAGTTCCGGGTTGTCTGACCCTGCGCGGGCAAAAAGATTCAATCGAAACCAGTCTACCGGAATCCGTTCAGATATCGAGATTTTCGACCGTCAGGGCGTTTCTTTCGATGAATTCGCGACGCGGTTCGACCTGGTCGCCCATCAGCGTCGTGAAGATCTCGTCGGCCTTGACCGCGTCCTCGATCCTGACCTGCATCAGCCGGCGCGTATCCGGATTCACGGTCGTATCCCAGAGCTGCTCGGGGTTCATCTCGCCGAGGCCCTTGTAGCGCTGGATCGACTGGCCCCGGCGCGCCTCGCTCATGAGCCATTCCACGGCGGCGGCGAACGAATCGATCGACTGCTCGCGCTCGCCGCGCCTGACGAACGCGCCCTCGGACAGCAGGTCGTCGAGCTTCGCCGCAAGCTCCGTCATGTGCCGGTACTCGTTGGTGCCGAAAAACTCGCGCGGCAGGTAGCGCGTCGCCCCGAGGCCGTGCTGTACCCGGGTGACCGCGATGCGCACGCCCTCGCCGTCTTCGTCGCCCCGTTCGAGCGCCGCCGAATAGCTGCCGCCGTTGCCGTTCCCGGCGCGATCGCCCGCGTGCTTGGGCAGCGCCGCACTGAGCCTTTCGGTCCATTTCGCCAGCGCATCGAGGTCCTCGGCATCCTCGGCCGAAACGCCCGGCAGCGTATTGATCGCCCGCAGCACGGCTTCGTCGTAGCGAAGCGCGAGTCGCGCGACGATGTTCTCGACCGCGATGTATTCCCTGGCCAGCGCTTCCAGGCCGGCCCCGGCCAGCGCCGGCGCCCCGGCGTTGACGTAGAGCGCGGCGCCGTCCATTGCGGCGTTCAGCAGATAGGCGTCGAGCTCGGCGTCGTCCTTGACGTACACCTCCTGTTTGCCGCGCTTTATCTTGTAGAGCGGCGGCTGTGCGATGTAAACGTGGCCGCGCTCGATGAGTTCGGGCATCTGCCGGTAGAAAAACGTCAACAGCAGCGTGCGTATGTGCGAACCGTCGACGTCGGCATCGGTCATGATGATGATCCGGTGGTAGCGCAGCTTGTCGGGATCGAAGTCGTCGCGTCCTATTCCCGTGCCGAGGGCCGTGATCAGCGTGCCGACTTCGGCCGAGGACAGCATCTTGTCGAAACGCGCTTTCTCGACGTTCAGGATCTTGCCTTTCAGGGGCAGGATCGCCTGGGTACGGCGGTCGCGGCCCTGCTTGGCCGAGCCGCCGGCCGAATCGCCCTCGACCAGAAAGAGTTCCGAGAACGCCGGATCCTTCTCCTGGCAATCGGCGAGCTTGCCCGGCAGGCCCGCGACGTCGAGCGCGCCCTTGCGCCGCGTCATCTCGCGCGCCTTGCGGGCAGCCTCGCGCGCGCGCGCGGCATCGACGATCTTCGACACGATGGCCTTCGCTTCGACCGGATGCTCGAGCAGGAATTCCTCGAGCCGCCCGGCCATGGCCTGTTCGACGATGCCTTTAATTTCGGATGAAACCAATTTGTCCTTGGTCTGGGACGAGAACTTCGGG
>JAKSCZ010000365.1 GCA_022360335.1 Pseudomonadota bacterium | reverse complement strand
CCGAAGGCGACGCCTGTTACGTGCCGGTCGCACACGACTATCCGGGCGCGCCCGATCAGCTGCCGCGCGACGAGGTGCTGGCAAAACTGAAACCCTGGCTCGAGGATGAGAACGGCAGGAAGGTCGGGCACCACCTCAAGTACGACGCCCATATCCTCGCGCGCTACGGTATCGGGATGCGCGGCATGGCGTATGACTCGATGCTCGAATCCTACGTTCTGAACAGCGTCGCGACCCGGCACGACATGGACTCGGTCGCACGCCATTACCTCGGCAAGGAAACGATTCACTACGAGGACGTGGCGGGCAAAGGTGCGAAGCAGCTCACGTTCAACCAGATCGACCTGGAAACGGCCTCGCCGTACGCGGCCGAGGACGCCGACGTCACGCTGCAGCTGCACGAACGCCTGTGGGCCGAACTCGGCGACGTACCGGCCCTGAAGACGGTCTACGAAGACATCGAACAACCGCTCGTTCCCGTGCTGCTCGACATGGAGGAGTCCGGCGTGCTCGTCGACCGCAGGATGCTCGGTCTGCAGAGCGGCGAACTCGGCAAGAAGATGGCGAAACTCGAGGCGAAAGCACACGAGCTGGCCGGCGGCCCGTTCAACCTCGGCTCGCCCAAGCAGCTTCGGGAGATCCTGTTCGAACGGCTGGAACTCCCCGTCGTCCGGAAGACGCCGAAGGGTCAGCCGTCGACGGCCGAAGACGTGCTCGCCGAACTCGCCAACGACTACGAGTTGCCCGCCGTCATCATCGACTACCGCGGCGTCAGCAAACTGAAGAGCACATACACCGACGAGCTGCCGCTCATGATCAACGAGCGCACGGGTCGCATCCATACCTCGTATCACCAGGCCGTCGCCGCAACGGGCCGCCTGTCGTCGACGGATCCCAACCTGCAGAACATCCCGATCCGCACCGACGAGGGCCGCCGCATCCGCCGGGCTTTCGTGGCGCCGGAAGGCCGCGTCCTGCTGGCCGCCGACTATTCGCAGATCGAGCTCAGGATCATGGCGCACCTGTCGGCGGACAAGGGCCTGCTCAGGGCCTTCGAAAAGGAACGGGACGTGCACAGGGCGACCGCGGCCGAGGTATTCGAAACCGCCCTCGACGACGTCAGCGACGACCAGCGCCGCTCCGCCAAGGCGATCAATTTCGGCCTCATGTACGGCATGTCGGCCTTCGGCCTGGCGAAACAACTCGACATCTCGCGCGGTGAAGCGCAGGCGTACGTCGACCTGTATTTCGATCGCTACCCGGACGTCAAACGATACATGGACGGCATCCGGGCGAAGGCGAGCGAGCAGGGCTACGTCGAAACCGTCTTCGGCCGCCGTCTGTACCTGCCCGAGATCAATGCCCGAAATGCGCAGCGCCGCCAGTACGCGGAGCGCAGCGCGATCAACGCGCCGATGCAGGGCACGGCGGCCGACATCATCAAGCGCGCGATGATCGACATCCACGCCTGGCTGAACCGCGAACGGCCCGGGGCGCGCATGATCATGCAGGTGCACGACGAACTCGTGTTCGAAGTCGCGGAGACGGAAGTCCACGGCGTGACGGCGAAGGTGACGGATTTGATGTGCGCGGCCGCGGATCTGTCCGTCGCACTGAAAGTCGATACCGGGACCGGCACCGACTGGGACGAGGCGCACTGACGCACGAGCGCGGACGCCCGACACTCAATTTAGACTTGTTCCAGACTATTTTTCCATAAAAGTCAGTAGATTACGAAGATTTTGGAACTCCCGGCGGGGTTTGGCACTCTAATTGTCCGAGTGCGCAAGTACTCGCCTGTTTACCTCCCTAAACGGGCGCGCAACACGGTAACCCCAAGCCTGTTGCTTCTTCTGGCCCCGGGGCGCGACAGCGCTTCGGGGCTTTTTATGCTGCGGCGTTCAGGAACGCCTCGAGCCGCTCGCGCGCCTGCGTCTCGCCCCGGCGATCGAGGGCCGAGAAGTGCTGCACGGTCGCAGCACCGCCGAGCTCACGGCCGACCTCGAGCAGCGCCTTCGCGGCCTGCCCTCTTTTCAGCTTGTCGGTTTTCGTCAGCAAGACGTGAACGGGCAGGCCGACGGCATCGGCGAATCCCAGCATCTGACGGTCGACGTCGGTCAGTCGCCTCCGAATGTCGACGACCAGGAACATCCCGCGCAGCGAGCTGCGCGTCTCGAAATAGTCGGCCATCAGGTCCGCCCAGTGCCGGCGGGTTTTTTCCGCAACCTTCGCGAAGCCGTAGCCCGGCAAGTCGACGAGCCGATGGCCGTCGCGCAACTCGAAGAAGTTGACGAGCTGCGTCCTGCCCGGCGTCTTGCTCGTCCGGGCGAACCGGCGCCGGTTCACGATGACGTTGATGGCGCTCGACTTGCCGGCATTCGACCGGCCTGCGAATGCGACCTCGGCGCCGTCGTCCGCGACGAATTGCGCGGGCGCATTCGCACTCTTCAGGAACCTTGCTTTCGGGTATTGCGACATGAGTATGCCCCGCGGAATCCGTGTATAATTCGCGCTTGCTGAGTACAGGGCCGGCCGCATTTTGACCGGTTCGGGGTCACGCAGCAAGGCGGCGGATCGCCTTCCAACCCAGCGCCATCTCGTGCGCGACTCAGGACGGACACGACAGGCGCTTGCCGAGGCGAGCGCAGGCAAGTAACGGTTAGGGAACATGAAGATCAGACTCAACTCGCTCGTCGCGACGGCCGGACTGGCCCTCTTTGCCGCTCAGGTGCAGGCGCAGAGCCTCGTCGAGGGGTCCGCCGAGGCCGGCAAGGCCAAGGCGTTGACCTGCACCGCGTGCCACGGCCCGGAAGGCAACAGCACGAGCGCGCTGTGGCCGAATATCGCGGGCCAGAACGCGCCTTACCTGCTCGCGCAGCTCCAGGCCTTCAAGGAAGGCCGCCGTCAGGATCCCCTGATGAGCTCCCAGGCCATGATGCTCTCCGAGCAGGACATGGCCGACCTCGCCGTGTACTTCGAGAGCCTCCCGGCGGCCGCCCAGGCCGTCAAAGACCCGGGCTCGGTCGATCGCGGCGAGTCGCTCTACCGCGGCGGCAACGCGGCCAACGGTACGGCGGCCTGCCTTGCATGCCACGGTCCGTCCGGTCGCGGCAACCCGGCGGCGAAGTACCCGGCGCTGCAGGGCCAGCACGCCGATTACACGGCCAAGCAGTTGAACGACTACGCCTCCGGCACACGCACGACCGACGGCAAGACCCGCATCATGCGCGACATCGCCGAGCGGCTCGGCAAGGAGGATATTGCGGCACTCTCGTCGTACGTGCAGGGTCTCAGGTAAACGGCCCGGACGATCGAGGAAAACCCCATGAAGCATCTGATCTGGATTGCGGCCCTGCTCATCCTGTCGACGGCGTGCGGGACGAGGGAAGAGTCCGCTCCCGCGGTCGACGGGCCCGTCGCTCGGGAAGAAACACCGACGCCCGGGCCGGCAGCCGATCGAACGGCGGACGAAGCTGTCGAGCGGGCGCTGGAAGTCGTCGAGGAATCGGCGGCCGTCGAGGAAGAGGACGAGAACGAGCCCATCGTCCTGGCCGCCGCCGTCACGAGCGACGTACCCGCTCGCGAATGGCGATTCCGCGAAGGCGCGCACTATGAGCGCATGGTGCCGACGCAGCCGACGGTCGGCGGCGCCGGCAAGATCGAGGTCGCCGAGATCTTCATGTACAGCTGCCCGCATTGCTTCGACCTCGAGCCGAGCATGAACCGCTGGTCCGAGAACCTCGACCCCGGCGTCCGGTTCGTGCGCATCCCGGCCCAGTTCAATAGGGTTGCCGTGCTGCACGCGCAGATCTACTACACCCACGAGATCCTCGCCCGCAACGGCAAACTCGCCGATCCACACGCCTTCCACATGGCCGTCTTCGCAGAGTTTCATCGTCGTGGCAATCGCCTGACGTCGCAGACGGTCATCCGCAAGTTGTTCGAGCGCTTCGGCGTATCGGCCGAGGATTTCGAAAAGGCCTGGGGGTCGTTCGAGGTCAACCAGAAACTGCGCGTCGCCGCGGACCTGACGCGCCGCTACAACATCCTGTCCGTACCGGCCGTCGTCGTCAACGGCAAGTATCGCGTGCCCAACTCCGCGCGGGTCCTCGAGATCGCCGACGAACTGATCGTCCGCGAAGGCATGCGCTAGCGGCGGTCCTGTCGCTTCTAGCCCGCGTCCTCGGCGACGATCCGATAAACGCCGCTCTCGAGGCGGCGCCAGTACATGCGTCGCGTCGACACGACCTTACGGCCCCCGGCCTCGGCGATCTCAAGGCGGAAACGCAGGAGATAGAGCCCGTCCTCGACGGGGTCTCCCAGGATCAGCAGCTCGCCGACCGATACGTCCGCGATCGCTCGCCGGCCGACCGTTTGCAGGCGGAACGCCGCCCACTCGTCCCTGTTCATGCCCCAGCGCTCGAAAGACTCGTCGTAGAAGCGCAGCCAGGCGACCATGTCGCCCGTCCGCAAGGCCTCGCTCCAGCGCACGACGGCGCCCTCGAGCGCCGACCTGACGGCGACGATTTCCGCCGGATGGGCCCAGGCCAGCCGTTCGGCGATCAGCACCGGCGTCACGTTCGGCT
>JAKSCZ010000533.1 GCA_022360335.1 Pseudomonadota bacterium | reverse complement strand
TTACCGGCGAGCGGGGAGGCATCCGGGGGCAACGGCGCGGACCCGCAGCGCCAGACGATACTGCCGCTGGAGGTCTAGGGGGTGCACGACACGGTCTGTCCGAAGATCTCGGCGTGGGCGTCGTTGCCGTATTTAACTTCGACCCGCCCGTCGACGATATCGACCGAGGCGACGTACTTGCCCCGGGTATCGGTGGCCGATGCGGACATCCCGGCTTCCGTCCGGCCGGCCGGGGGTTCCCCGTCGTTGTTGAACGCATCGACGACGTGAGTCCTCGCGCTGGCCGCCATGTTGATGCCTTCGGAGATCTGTGTGCGCACGGAATACGTCTGGTAGGCCGAGACGGCGAGCGAGGCCAGGATGCCGATAATCGCGACGACGATCATCAGTTCGATCAACGTGAAACCGGTCTGTTTCTCTTTCATGGTCATGTCGTAGCGCGTCGCAGGGAAAAGCCCCGGCTCACCGGGGCTTTTTCCGATGTGTGACTGAAGCGAAAAAACCTGGATCGTGTCCTAGCGGCAAGCAGCCGGCAGGTGCTTGTCGTCGATCGTGGAACTGCTGCAGGTCCACTGGATGCTGCCCGCATTCGTAAACGGCGACAGAGTGAGAGTGTCGCCATCGATCGTATTGTGGACTTCCCTGCCGTAGGTCACTTCGATCGAGCCGTCGCTCTGGACTTCGACCTCGCTCACGTACTTGCCGAGGATGTCGTCAGCGTCCGAGATACCGGCCTGCGAGTTGCTGATCGGGAACGACCCGCGGTCCATCGTGTACTCGGATACGGCTGCCTTGGCGCCGCCGGCCAGGTTCAGACCTTCGGAAACCTGGGCGCGAATCGTGTAGTCCTGATACGCGGGAATAGCGATCGCCGCCAGAATCCCGATGATCGCAACGACGATCATGAGTTCGATCAGCGTAAAGCCTTGCTGTTTCTTCATCTTCATCTCCGTGAATTGAGCGTAATTGACGTAACGGCGTAATCGCCCGTACACGCACTAAAGCAAAGCGCGTGCCAGATTGTTGTGACGCATGTCAAGTTATTGAAAGAATCGGGGTTTTCGAGATGAATTGACGTAATCGGCGTCGCCGGAGGGTGACAATCCGGAGCCGTTTTGTCGCCTCGCTGTCACAAAGTGACAAATATTGTCAGTCGCAGGAATAAGGGACAGTCAGGAGATAAGGGACAGTTACCTTATCTCCGCGAGGCGGAGGAGATAAGGTAACTGTCCCTTATCTCTTTCGGGCCTGAAGGCCCTCCTACTCGATTCCGAGCTTCTTGATCCGGTACCTGAGCTGGCGAAACGACAGCCCGAGCAACTTGGCGGCGGCCGTCTTGTTGTAGCGGGTCTTCTCCAGCGCCCCGACGATCGCCTGGCGCTGCACGTCCTCGACCCGGTCGCCGAGCTTGCCCGCAACGACGGCGCGCACCGCGGCGGTATCCGCCGTGTCGCGCATGTGCAGGTCGCGCGCCGATACGGGACCGCCGCCGCGCAGCGTAACGGCACGCTCGAGCATGTTCTCGAGTTCGCGCACGTTGCCGGGAAACGCATAGTGCAGCAGGGCGCCCCGGGCGCTCTCGTCGAGCGCGCCCGGGGCGTCGAGACGCGCGAGTATGCGGTCCGCCAGCAGCAGCACGTCGTCGCCTCGATCGCGCAGCGCCGGCACGTGCAATTCGATCACGTTGATGCGGTAGAAAAGGTCCTCGCGGAATTCACCGTCGGCGACGAGCTGCGAGAGATTCTTGTGCGTCGCCGAGAGAATGCGTACGTCGACGCTCTCCTCCCGGGAGGCGCCGACCGGCCGGACCGTCTTCTCCTGGATCACGCGCAGCAGCTTCACCTGCATGGCGAGCGGCAGGTCGGCGATTTCGTCGAGAAAAAGCGTGCCGTCCCGCGCGCATTGCACGAGACCGGCCTTGTCGTTGACGGCGCCCGTGAACGCGCCTCTGCGATGGCCGAAAAACTCGCTCTCGACGAGCTCGGAGGGGATTGCGCCGCAATTCACGGGGACGAACGGTCCGTCGGCCCGCGGCCCGCTGTCGTGGATCAGGCGCGCGACGAGTTCCTTGCCCGTGCCGGACTCGCCCGCGATGTGCACGGGCGCCTGCGACCGGGCCACTTTGGCGATCATGTCCCGCAATTCGTCCATGCGCGGCGATTCGCCGAGCAGCGTCGAGCTGCTGCCCTCGCCGGGCCTGCGAACCTTCAGGGCATTCTCGACGATGGTTCGAAGATTGCCGAGGTCGAGCGGTTTGGAGAGGAAATCGAACGCCCCGAGTTTCAGCGCCTGCACCGCGGTCTCGACGTTGCCGTGGGCCGTGATCACGGCGACGGGCACGCCGGTTGCATTGCCCTGCATCCACTCGACCAGTTCGAGCCCGTCGCCGTCCGGCAGACGCATGTCCGTCAGGCAGATATCGAATTCGCGCTCCCCGAGCAGGGCCCTGGCGCCGGCGACGTTCATCGCCGTCTCCGTGCGGATCTCCATGCGGCCCAGCGTGAGCGTCAGCAGCTCGCAGATATCGGGCTCGTCATCGACAACCAGCGCCAGCGGTCGGTTCATTCTGCGTCCTGTTTGTCCCAGCGATCAGGATCGGAGAATACGATACGGAAGATACTGCCGCCACCGGGCCGGTCGAGGTACAGCAGGGTCGCGCGATTCAGCTCACACAGTTCCCGCGAGATGTAGAGCCCGAGCCCGGTGCCGCCCGATCGCGCGGTGAAGAAAGGCTCGAAGATCTTGTCCGCGGTCGCCCTGTCGACGCCGAGGCCGCAGTCGAGCACCTCGATGTACGGGCGACCCCGGCCCTGCATGCGGCCACCCTCGATCTCGACCAGGACCCCGCCGGTCTCGCTGGCATACTTGACGGCATTGTCGCAGAGGTTCCACAGCACCTGGCGCAGGTGACTGTGGTCCATGCGCACCTCGAGATCGTCGGGAACGTCCCCGATCGAGAATTCCCCTTCCTGTAACTCGATGGTGCGGACGAATTCGGCGGCAAAGTCGTCGAGCCAGGCCTTTATCCGCAGGCGTTCCGGGCGGCCGGACTCACGGCGCGAGAGCTGCAGCACGTTGTCGATGATGTGACTGACGCGGCTCGAGTGAGACTGGATGATCTCGGTCAGGCGCTTGTCGTCGTCGCCGAGTCCGGACGATTCGCCGAGCAACTGGGCGGCGTGGCTCATCGCGCCGACGGGATTGCGGATCTCGTGGGCGATGCTGGCACTCAGGCGCCCGAGCGACGCCAGCTTGGACTGCTGCACACGCGCATTCATATGACTGACGTCTTCGAGGAACACGAGGATCGGCCCGTCCCGGCGGTCGTCCCGCCCGAGCGGTGCGAGGTGTGCGGAAACGCGTACGTTGTTGCCCGCCGTGATCAGAGTCAGCTCCGGATGGGACGACTGCGTCTCGTCGCCACGCCATTCGACGATGTACTCGCCGAGCGGTTTCGAGGCCGATACGAGCGGCGTACCCGGCGACGCGTTTGCGTCGCCGAGCAGTTTCTTGGCGGAGCTGTTGATCAGCCGAACGGCGTCGTTGTCGTCGACGACGACGATGCTCTCGCGCAAATGCTGGACGATGTATTCGTTGAGTTCCGACAGGTTCTTGAGATCCACGCCGAACTGGCGCGCGAGGGCCTCGGTCGCACGGATGCGCCTCGCCAGCGGCTGGGTGGCGAGCGCCATGGCGAAAATGATGCCGCTCAGGATGCCCGCCGCCGGGTAGTTGGGGGTCGGGCCGACGCTCGTGATTTGCGAATAGACCTGTTCCCCGAGGATGGCGAAGGTGGCAAGCGCGGCCAGCATCGCGGACATCGTGATCGGCATCACGAGGCTGGCGGCGCCGATGAAGATGACGAGCAGCCCGCCGAGTCCGCTCGAGATGCCGCCGCTCGCATGCATGAGCAGCACGATGGCGACGACATCGGCGGTCAACTGGGTCACGGCCAGGACGTTGCGAGATACCCACCGATGCCGCAGCGAAATCGCCGACAGCACGGCGAATACGAGGTAGCCCGCCGCGCAGGCCGCGAACAGGGTCGGCCTGGCATCGCCGAAGAAACGCGGGTCCGACCGGGCGACGAACAGCAGCAGCAGTGCCGTCGATATCAGCAGGCGAAAGGCGTTGAGGGTGATCAGGACGCGCCAGCTCAGCTCGGGTTCTTCGAAGCTCTTCTGGATCAGCGTGTCCCGGCTGCCGCGGAAAGTCCGCCGCAGTGGGACGTCGGTCGATGCCTGGTTCATGCGCAAATTGTAGACACGGATGCACTAAACCTCCAAAATACGCCGACTTTTTGCGCCGTTCGCGCCCCGTACCGTTCGCTAAGAAACGAGAACCCGATGAATCTCCACGAATACCAGTCCAAGCGATTGTTCGCCGACTACGGCATCCCGGTGCCGCGCGGCATCCCGGCCGAGTCGCCGAATGCGGCGGTCAAGGCGGCCCAGGAACTCGGCGGCGGGCTCTGGGTCGTCAAGGCGCAGGTCCATGCGGGCGGACGCGGCAAGGCCGGCGGCGTCAAGCTGGCGCGCACGCTCGACGACGTTCGCGAGCACACCGACAAGATGCTGGGCAGCACGCTCGTAACGCACCAGACCGGGGCGGACGGACTGCCCGTCAACACGGTGTACATCGAGCAGGGCTCGGACATCGACCGGGAGCTCTACCTCAGCATGCTCGTCGACCGCGAGGTCAGCCGGATCTCGTTCATCGCGTCGGCCGCGGGCGGCATGGACATCGAGAAGGTCGCCGAAGAAACCCCCGAGAAGATCTTCTCGGTCGCGATCGCCCCGGACGCCGGCCTCCAGGATTACCAGGCGCGCCAGC
>JAKSCZ010000576.1 GCA_022360335.1 Pseudomonadota bacterium | reverse complement strand
GCTGTTCGATCGGCGCATGCAGCCCGGCGGGCACTTCGTGGACGCATCCGGCGCGCCGCCGCGCGCCGGGGCGTTTGCTGTGCGACAGCGAGACGATGGCAACGATCGCATTGCCGCTCGCCGCGTAGGCGAATGCCTGCGACACGTTTTCGCCATAGACGAGGCGCCGGGCAAGCCCGTCCCGGATGCCCGCGGCGGCAAGGTACTCTCCGGCCGCTCGCCCGTAAGGCGCCAGTTCCGGATTGGCTATCGCGACGTAGCCCGAATCCGCGTCGCGCAGCGCGCCGAGACAGTCGTCAGCCGACCTCGACCAGACGGCGAGCCGCCCGACGGCGTAGGTAAAGCGCGAGCCCGTCTCGGCGCGGCCCGACGCTTCCAGCAGGCTCGGCCGTTCGACGTCCGCCGCGAGAAACACGTCGAACGGCGCGCCGTTACGAATCTGGGCGTACAGCTTGCCGGTCGAGCCGTAACTCCGTTCGATCTCGATACCGGTTCGAACGCTGAAATCGTCGGCGAGCGCGTCGAATGCACCCGCAAAGTTGCTGGCGACGGCCGCCCGCAGCGGCTCGCCCCCGGGCGCCGGGCTGCAGCAAAGCAGGATCGAAAGGATTGCGCAGACGCGCACGCCGGGCCTGTATCAGGCCGCAAGCTCCGCTTTCTTCTGCCGCCGGTACCGGTGCAGAAGCGGTTCCGTGTAACCGTTCGGCTGCTCACAGCCTTCGAACACCAGTGCACAGGCAGCCTGGAAAGCGATGCTTGAGGCATAGTCGTCACTCATGCGTTCGTATGATGCATCACCCTCGTTCTGCCTGTCGACGACATTCGCCATGCGCGTGAACGTCTCGAGGACCTGGGCTTGCGTGACGACGCCGTGCAGCAACCAGTTGGCCATGTGCTGGCTCGAGATGCGCAACGTCGCGCGGTCCTCCATGAGTCCGACGTCGCCGATGTCCGGCACTTTCGAGCAGCCGACGCCCTGGTCGATCCAGCGCACGACGTAACCGAGGATGCCCTGCGCGTTGTTGTCGAGCTCGGCCTGGATCTCGTCGGCCGACAAAGCGCCGACGTCGGCCAGCGGCGGCGTCAGGATGTCGTCGAGGCCGGCCCGCTTCCGCTTCGCCAGCGCCTGCTGCCTGGCGCGTACGTCGACGGCGTGGTAGTGCATTGCGTGCAGGGTCGCCGCGGTCGGTGACGGCACCCAGGCACAGGTCGCCCCGGCTTCGGGATGCGCCTGCTTGGTGTCGAGCATCTGCCGCATCTCGTCCGGCTTCGGCCACATGCCCTTGCCGATCTGCGCCTTGCCCGGCAGCCCGCAGGCGATACCGACGTCGACGTTCCAGTCCTCGTAGGCCAGTATCCAGGGCTGCTGCTTGATCGCCTCCTTCGGCAATACCGTTCCGGCCTGCATGCTCGTGTGAATCTCGTCGCCCGTCCGGTCGAGAAAACCCGTGTTGATGAAGACGACCCGATCGCGAACGGCACGAATGCACTCGCTGAGATTGACCGTCGTCCGGCGCTCTTCGTCCATGACGCCGACCTTCAGCGTGTTGGGCTCGAGCTGGAACAGCGCCTCCACGCGGCCGAACAGCGTGTCGGTGAACGCGGCCTCGTGCGGACCGTGCATCTTCGGCTTGACGATGTAGATGCTGCCCGTCCGGCTGTTCGCCTGCATGCCGTCGCGGCGCCGGTCGGTCATCGCGCAGGCCGTCGTGACGACGGCGTCGAGGATGCCCTCGAAGACCTCGTTGCCGTCGGCGTCGAGCACGGCGTCGGTCTTCATCAGGTGACCCACGTTGCGGACCAGCATCAGGCTGCGGCCGGACAACGCGAACTCCCGCCCCCCGGGATCGACGTAGACCCGATCGGGTTCGAGCGTGCGCGACATCGTCTCGCCGCCCTTCTCGAACGTCGCTTCGAGATCGGCGCGCATCAGACCGAGCCAGTTGCGATAAACGGCGACTTTGTCGTCGGCGTCGACGGCCGCGACCGAGTCCTCGCAATCCTGGATGGTCGTGACGGCCGACTCTAAGATCACGTCGGCGAGGTTCGCGGTCGCTTCCTTCCCGACCGGGTGCCCGGGATCGACCAGCAGTTCGAGGTGCAGGCCGTGATTCCGGAACAGGAAGCGGCGGCGGCCCGAGGCACCCCGGTGGCCCGCATACTGCGACGGGTCGGCGAGACCGACGGTCTCGCCGCTCGCGAGCGAGGCGACGAACGCGTCGCCGCGGTCCGTGCGGCCGAGTCCGTAGGCGTTGACGTCGGCATGGCTGACGCCGTCGAGCGGCACGGTCGCGTCGAGGAACCCGGTCGCGTAGCGAATGACGGCCGCACCGCGGACGGGATTGTACGCAGCGCCGCGCTCCTGGCCGTTCTCCTCGTCGATCGCGTCGGTGCCGTAGAGCGCATCGTACAGGCTGCCCCAGCGCGCGTTGGCCGCGTTGATGGCGAAGCGGGCATTGGAGACCGGCACGACGAGCTGCGGACCGGCTACTTCGGCGATCTCGCGGTCGACGTTTTCGGTGCCGATCGAGAACGGCTCGCCCTCGGGCACGCGATACCCGATGTCGTCGAGGAAGGCGACGTAGGCGTCGTGATCCCAGGCCTCGCCGCGCCGCGCTCTGTGCCAGTCGTCGATCCGCCGCTGCATCTCGTCGCGCTTGTCGAGGAGCGCCTGATTCAGCGGCGTGAGGTCCGCGATGATGGACTCCAGGCCGGGCCAGAAGCCGGCCGGGCTCACACCGATGGCCGGCAGCAGTTCGTCGTTCACGAACTGCCGAAATACCGGGGAGGCTCGCACTTTGCCGGGTAGCTGCTTTTGTTCGACGGTCATTTCTTCAACGATGCGGCTGGCAAGCGCATTACCCCCCTTCGCCGGGCTTCTGTCAATGCCGGTTTGCGCGCCATGCTAATCCCTGTTCTGCTAAAATTTCACCAATGAAATTTGACACTGTCAACTTTACACGAGACCCGTCGTGAGCGGCCGGCAAGGCATCCGCCGCAAGGCCCATTTCCTGGGCACGAAGATCAAGTCCCTGCGCAAGCGCAACAACCTGACCCTGGAGGACCTGTCGGTCCGCTGCGTGCAGATCGACGCCGAGACGGGACCGTCGGTCTCCTACCTGTCGATGATCGAGAACGGCAAGCGCGTGCCGTCCGAACGCCTGCTCGACATCGTTGCCGAGATCTTCCAGAAGGACCCGAGCTGGTTCTACGACGAGTCGCTCGACGAGGAAGCCATCGACACGGCGCCGTCGGCGCCCGTCAGCGGCATGCCGCTCGAGCCCGGCTTCCTGTTCTCCGAGCCGCTGCTGCAGCTCGCGATCCCCGAGCTGCTCTCGCAGACCGGCACGACGGGGCGGCAGTTCGCTCACCTGCTCATCCGCGCGCACCAGGAGAAGAGCCACAACCGCTTCCCCGACATCGAACGCGCCGCGGAAAGCGTCGGCCGCAAACATTTCCCGATGCGCGTCGACGACGTGCTCGCGATCGCGAAGGAACTCGGGCTCGAGGTCCGGTGGTTCGACAACTCGGCCGTCGTCGACCGGGACGACACGACGCCGTCGCTCAACATGCTGGTTCGCTCGTTCTTCGATGCGCCGAACAAGGTGTATCTCAATCGCGAGCTGGAAAAGAACCCGGCGCGTTTCAAGTACGACCTCGCCAACCACATCGCGCACAAGGTGCTGCACGACGGCGACGGCGCGCGGGCGCCGCAGATCTCGGGCGGCCGCATTTCCGGGCGCCGCAGCGAGACCGACTCCCTCAACGTCGACGCCAAGGACATCCTGTACGCCTGGCGCGACTTCGAGTGCAGTTATTTCGCCGCCGCCCTGCTCGCGCCCAAGACGCCGTTCCGGCAATTCCTGGCACGCCAGTCCTACACGATCGACTCGGGCGACAAGATCGAGCTGACCAACACGCTCGTGATGCGCCGCATGTCCAGCGTATCGCCCTACCGTTTCTGGCATTACTTCGACGCCTACCCGCCCGGCCACCTGCGTGCGGTCTATCGCGGCAACGGCATACCCCTGCCCTGGGGCAACATGCGGCTCGTGTCCGATCCCTGCCGGCACTGGGCCGTCTTCCGGATGCTGAACTCGCACTCGAACAGGCCGTCGGCACAGATTTCCGTGCTGCGGTCCGGCGACGACAAACGCCTCTATTGTTGCGAGTCGATCCGCAGCGAGGATGCGGCCGGCAACACGCACGTCCTGTGCGCCGGCGTGGACCTGTCCCCCGCGCTGCGGTCCCAGGGTATCGACGCGCTCGAGACGATCGACAGGATCGAGACGAGCTGCAACCGCGGCGGCGGCTCGGCGCCGATTCCGAGCGGGGCGCGCAAACAGCTCGAGAGCATCGGCAAGATCCTCAACATCGGCTGGATCGGCGAAGGCGCCGCCAAGGACGCGACGATCATCTGCCAGCGCAGCTCGAACTGCCCGCGCGACAGGCATTGCCTCGGCGAGGCGCCGCCGAAGCTCAAACCCCGGATCGACGAGATCCGCGAAGCGCTCGTCGAGACCTGAGCGCGGCTCATCGCCGTCTTTTGAGACCGCTTCCGGGCTCTTATACTATAAAGCGATGGCCGTGCCCGAAGTAAAAGCGTTCCACGACGAAGCGACGTTCACGATCACCTACGTCGTCAGCGACCCGGCGACGGGGCGCGCCGCCATCGTCGACTCCGTGCTCGACTTCGATCCGGCTTCGGGCCGGACCTCGACCGCGTCGGCCGACGCCGTGATCGCCCATGTCGCGGACAAGGACCTCACCGTCGACTGGATTCTCGAGACTCACGTGCATGCGGACCACCTGAGCGGCGCGCCGTATCTGCAGGAAAAACTCGGCGGCAAGTCGGCGATCGGCGCCGGCGTTTCGACCGTGCAGGCGACCTTCAAAGGCGTTTTCAACCTCGAGGATCTCGCAACGGACGGCAGCCAGTTCGACCGCCTGTTCGCCGACGGCGAAACGTTCCGCGTCGGCGAGATCCGGGGTCGGGCGATCGCCACGCCCGGCCACACGCCGGCCTGCGTGACCTACGTCATCGGCGACACGGCCTACGTCGGCGACACGCTGTTCATGCCCGACTTCGGCAGCGCCCGCACCGACTTCCCCGGAGGCAGCGCCGTGCAGCTCTACGATTCGATCCGGAAGATTCTCGCGCTGCCCGAGGACACGCGCCTCTACATGTGCCACGACTACAAAGCGCCCGGGCGCAACGAGTTCGCCTGGGAAACGAGCGTCGCCGAACAACGGGCAAGCAACATTCACGTCAGCGACGGCGTTTCCAGGGAACGCTTCGTCGAGATACGCGAGGGACGCGATCGCCAGCTCGGCATGCCGAAACTGATCCTGCCGTCACTGCAGGTAAACCTGCGCGCCGGCCGCTTGCCCGAACCCGAGGACAACGACATCCGCTACCTGAAAATCCCGCTCGATGCGATCTGACGCGAGCGCCTTGACCATCTATCGCCTCAGCGAGACCTGCGCGGTGTCGGGCCAGATCGAGGCGGCCGATGTCGCGGCGATCGCCGGCGACGGGTTCCGGACGATCGTCTGCAATCGCCCGGACGGCGAGGAGCCCGGGCAACCGCCGTCGCGGGACATCGCCGCCGAATGCGAGGCGCGCGGCCTGGCGTTTCATTACATCCCGATCGACTGCAGCGGCCTGACGACGGACCTGGTCGAGCAGTTCCGCAATGCCGTGACTCGGAGCGACGGCCCGCTGCTCGCCTATTGCCGCTCCGGGCAACGCTCGTCGGCCGTCTGGCAGGCGGGCGGTTCGCCCTGATCGCACCCGCTCAGCCGTCCTCGAAGCGGTGCCAGCGGCCTTCGAAGTCCCTGATCTCGGTACTGCCCGAACGCGTGCGAACGTAGCCGGGTCCGGCCGGCGACTTGCCGTGACCGCCGGGGATATCGAGCACGTAGGTCGGCTGACAGAGGCCGGACACGCGGCCGCGCAGATCGGCGACGATCCCCTGCCCCTTGTCGAGGCCCGTGCGAAAGTGCGCGGTGCCGTTCGCGCGGTCGGCGTGGTGCAGGTAGTAAGGCCTGATGCGGTTCTCGACGCACCGGCGCATGAGTCGTTCGAGCGTCTCCGGGTCGTCGTTGACGGCCCTGAGCAGCACCGTTTGAGCCAGTAGCGGAATACCCGCATCGACGAGCCGCGCGCAGGCCGCTTCGCCGGCAGCCGTGAACTCGCTGTCGTGATTCGCGTGGACGACGACGAACAGCGGCGCGGCGGCGCGCAGGATACGGACGAGTTCCCCGCCGATCCGATCGGGTGCGACGAGCGGTACGCGCGTGTGCACGCGAAGCACGCGCACGTGCGCGATGGACCGCAACTCGTCCAGTATGCGACGGAGCCGCCGCGGCGACAGGACCAGCGGGTCCCCGCCCGACAGGATGACCTCCCAGATTTCGTCGTGATCGCGGATGTATCGCATCGCCCCGGCGAGTTCGGATGCGGACAGCAGGCCGTCGGGCCGCCGGCCGACGACCTCGCGGCGGAAGCAGAACCGGCAGTAAGCCGCACAGATGCGCGTCGGCATGAGCAACACGCGATCGGGATAACGGTGGACGATCCCGGGCACCGGCGAATGCGGCGCGTCGCCGATCGGGTCGTCCAGTTCGGACGCATCGACGTCGAGTTCGCGCGCATCGGGCAGGAACTGCCGCGAGACGGGTCCGTCATGCGATTCGGCGTCGATCAGTTCCTGCAGTTGCGGCGTGATCGCCACGGCATAGCGCTCTGCGACCTCTTCGAGTTCGTCCCGCCCGCTCACTTCACTGCCTGTCGCGCTCATCTGCCGCTCCGTCCGCCGCCGGCCCTGCGTTTGACCTAATGCTACGCGATCGACGCGCGCAGGTGCGCGGCGAATCGTGACGCAGGCCCTCCCGCCGGCCGCCGCATCGGCGTAGTGTCCGAGCCTGTCATGGGACTGCCCGGGTGGATCATGCGCCGCGCCGCGATCGGAGTGCTGCTCGTCTTTTTCGGCGCCGCCGCAGCGGCGGAGCCGCTGCACCCGGATGCGGCCGCCCACGAGCCCGCCAGGGTGTTTCGCCTGTTCGACAGCAACTGGGAACTCCACCGTCCGGAGGCCTGTGAGCTGAAGCCCTTCGATCTCGGTTACCTCGGCGCCGGTTCGAGCGCCGGCAGTTCGGGGATCGGGCTGCGTTTCCGGCCGCAGCGCTCGCTGACGCTCCAGCTGCGGCTCGATCCGGTCATCGATCGCGACGCTCTCGTCGGCCCGGTGTACGACGCGCACATCGGCGCAGCGACGCTGTCGCTCACGTTCAGCTTCTAGAAGCGGTATCGACACTACGCGGAGCTGCCCGGGCCGCTTGCCGCGCGGACCGGAACCTAGCGAAGCGGCCGGTCAGTACGGCCCGGGCGGCGTCGCCCGGCGGCGCGCCGGGCGCCAGAACGGCTCGCCGGCGACGGCGGCCTTGGCCATGACGCGATGCCAGTGCATCTCGCGCCGATAGTAAATCTCGACCCAGAGCGTGTCGCCCGGTTTGCCGTGCGGCGTGCGCACCGTGCCGAGCGCGATGTTCTTCTTGCACACGGGCGACCATGCGGCCGACGTGACGAAGCCGATGCTGTCCGTGTTGCGCCTCCGTTTCGCGAACAGGCAGGCATGCTGCGCCGGCTTGTTGCCCTCGATATCGAGCCTGACCAGGCGCCAGGTCGAGCCGTTGCGCTTTTCCTCGGCCAGCGCACGCCGGCCGTTGAAATTCGGCTTCTCGAAGTCGACGAGCCAGTCGAGGCCGAGTTCGAACGGCGAGCGCGAGCGACCCGTGCGCACGGTTTCGTCGGCCGGCAGGAAATCCTCGCAGACGGCGACGAAGCCGGCCTCGATGCGGGCCAGATCGAGCGCATGCGTGCCGATC
>JAKSCZ010000415.1 GCA_022360335.1 Pseudomonadota bacterium | reverse complement strand
GACCTTGACGAGCGCGAAACCGACGCCGGTCGCGGCGAACATCGCCTTCGCCATCCAGAACGCGGGCAGTTGCGGCATCGCGAGCGCCACGGCCGTGATGAAGCCGAGCGCGATCAGCATGGAGCGGCGGTAGCCGATGCGCACGATGAACGAGGCGACCAGGAACGACGTGATCGCGATCGGCAGGTCCTTGAACGCCTCGAGCACGGCGGCCGAGGATTCGGACACGCCGTAGGTGTTCTGGACCTGCAGGATGACGGTGCCGACGCTGTTCAGCAAAATCGCGAAGACGAAGTAATTCAGGAACAGCGATATCTTGACCAGCCAGCGCGTCATGCTTGCTCCCGGGAGCGCTCGGGTTGTCGGCGTTGCGGGGCAGGCCTTGCGCCTGCCCCGCCGTGCTTGTTATCAGAATTCGTAGCCGATGCTGAACTCGATGGTCCGCGGCATGATGAATCGGCCGTTGGGCGCCGTGATCGTGCGCGGATCGCTTTCGGTCAACGCGTCCTCGTCGGTGACGTTGTCCGCCGACAGCTGCAGGACGAACTGCTCGTTGACCCTCAGGATCACACCGAGGTCCAGTTTCTCGTAGCCGTCGAGCTTGTTCACGTTCTCGGGCTCGCCCCAGCGGTCGTCGACCGCGCTCAGCGTACCATAGACGGTACCCGTGACCGTGCCCGCGTCGAACGCATAGCGCGGCGTTACGCGCAGTTGCCAGCCGGGCTGGCGCTGCGTCTCGTTGCCGGCATTCGGTCCGTCCTTGAATTCCGTGTCCTGCACCGTGGCGTTCAGCGACACCGAGAAGCCCGTGTCGGTCTCCCAGATCGCGTCGACCTCGATGCCGGTCGCCTCCTGCGTCTGGATCACGGCCTGCTGGCCCGTCAGCTGCGTGAAGAAGGACGGGTCCACCTCGGTGTAGAAACCGGTCGCGTACACGCTCAGCGAATCGGTCACCCATTTGAAGCCGACCTCGAACTGCTCCACTTCCTGGATCAGCAGGTTGCCGCTGTTGAACGCGCCGCGGTTGTCGCGGTAGTCGTCGAAGTAGGGCATCTTGCTGCCGCTGTTGATGCGGCCGAACACGCCGACTTCGTCGTTGATCAGGTAGTTGACGGCAGCCGTCCAGGAGACTTCGGATTCGTCGTAGTCGACCGAGCCCGTGATCTGCCCGTTAAGGCCTTCGTCGACCGTGTAGTTCATCTGGTGATTCTCGGCGCGCAGACCGAGGTCGACCGTGACGGAATCGTTCACATCGAAGGTCGTCGCCGCGTACAGCGCGGTCGTCGTGACGTCGCCCGTGGCATCGATGTCGTAGTTCCAGTTGCAGCTGTCGACGCTCGGATCGTCGTTGCACTCGATACCGGTAACCTTCTCGCCGCCGTGCTGCACGACCTCGTACTTGTGGTTGCCGAGCGACCACCACTCGTCGGCCGACGAGTTCGCGGTATAGAAACCGAAAGTCGCCGTCCCGCGGTCCCAGGCGCGGGCGATGCTGAGGTCGTTGGTGAACGCCTCGATGTCCTTGCGCACCTCCCAGGCGCCCCAGCGCTGGATGTAGTCCGAGCCGGTGATCGCGCGGCCGGTCACCGCTCCGCTGAGCGGCCCGGTGACGACGGCGGACGGGTCGACCGACGGGTCGGCCAGCAGCGCGCCGACGTTGACGGCGCCGCCGTCCGGCACGAGGCCGAGCGTGTCGGCATCGCCCGCCGTGTAGCTGAAGCGGTCGGTGAGCTGCCAGTCGTCGGTGATGTCGAGCACGATCGAGCCGCCCGTCATCGAGCCGTCCCAGCCGCGGCCTTCGCCGAGGTCCACGGTCTTCGCCTCGTTGTCGGGTCCGAACAGGATGCTGCGCTGCCGGTTGAGCGTGCCGATCTGGCTGTACCCGGCGTCGACGCCGGGCACGTTGAGCGGCGACGGCAGGTACCACTGGCCGTGATCGTCCGTCCGGCGATGGAAGAAGTTGAGCGAGCCGTTGTCGAGATCCCTGGTGAGATTGGCCGTGATCTGCTTGCCCTCGCGCGCGTTGAAGCCGGCGTCGCGGATGCCCGGCGAACT
>JAKSCZ010000487.1 GCA_022360335.1 Pseudomonadota bacterium | reverse complement strand
TTGCCGCGCGGGATCGCGTCCTTGACACTGACCTTGATGATGTCGCCGACACCCGCATAGCGGCGCTTCGAACCGCCGAGCACCTTGATGCACTGAACGCGACGGGCACCCGAGTTGTCCGCTGCGTCCAGGACTGTCTGCATCTGAATCATGACTAATCCCTAAAGCCTACTTTTCCGCTGCGCGCTCAACGACGTTGACGACAGACCAGGATTTGTTTTTCGAAATCGGGCGGCACTCGGAAATCGCAACGCGATCGCCGGCCCTGCACTCGTTCGAAGCGTCGTGCGCCAATACCCTGGTCGTGCGGCGAATGTACTTGCCGTACACCGGGTGCTTGATCAGGCGTTCGACGGCGACCGACACGGTCTTGTCCATCTTGTCACCGACGACGCGGCCGGTCAGCGTACGATGTACTTTGCTCTCTTCACTCATTTCTCTTCACCCGCCGAACGCTTCAGCTCGTTCAGAACAGTCTTCACGCGCGCGATGTCCCGGCGAACCCGGGTGTGCTCGTGATTGTGGGGATGCTCGCCCGTAGCCTGCTGCATGCGCAGGTTGAACTGTTCGCGACGCAGCGCGACGAGCTCCTCGTTGAGTTCGTCGACCGATTTGCCGCGGAGATCTGCCGCCTTCATCACATCACCTGCCGCGCTACGAATTTGGTGCTGAACGGAAGCTTGGCCGATGCGAGACGGAATGCCTCCCGCGCCACTTCTTCGGAGACGCCTTCCATCTCGTACAGAATGCGGCCCGGCTGAATCTGGCACACCCAGTAGTCCACGTTGCCCTTGCCCTGGCGAACTTCGAGCGGCTTGGTCGTTATCGGCTTGTCGGGGAATACCCGAATCCAGATCTTGCCGCCACGCTTGATATAGCGCGTCATGGCGCGACGAGCGGCCTCGATCTGGCGTGCCGTCATGCGGCCGCGGCCGGTCGCCTTCAGGCCGTACTGGCCGAAGGCCACCGTGCTGCCGCGATGCGCGAGGCCGCGGTTGCGGCCCTTCATCTGTTTGCGGAACTTCGTTCTCTTTGGCTGTAACATTCTTCTTTACCGGTCTTTGCCGTTCGCGGCTAAAGCCGCTCCTACGACCTTTTAGCTCCTACGACGCTTCCGCTGCTGCTGCCGCATCCGCAGGGGCGGCTTCGGGCTTGTCGAAGACCTCGCCCTTGAAGATCCACACCTTGACGCCGATCACACCGTAGGTCGTGTGTGCTTCCGCCGTGCCGTAGTCGATATCGGCACGCAGCGTGTGCAGGGGTACGCGGCCTTCGCGATACCACTCCGAACGTGCGATCTCGGCGCCGTTCAGGCGGCCGCCGACCTTGACCTTGATGCCCTCGGCGCCGACGCGCATCGTGTTCGTCACCGCACGCTTCATCGCGCGGCGGAACATCACGCGACGCTCGAGCTGCTGTGCGATGCCTTCGGCGACGAGCTGTGCGTCGAGCTCGGGCTTGCGGACCTCGTTGATGTTGATTCGAACGTCCTGGATGGCCATACCGATCATCCTCGAAACTTCCATGCGCAGCTTCTCGATGTCCTCGCCCTTCTTGCCGATCACGATACCCGGCCTCGCCGTATGGATCGTGATGTTGCACTTCTTAGAAGGACGCTCGATCGTGATGCGACTCACGGATGCGTCCTTGAGCTTCTTCTTGATATAGGCGCGAATCTCGTGGTCCGTGCGGATGTGCTCCGGGAACATCTTCGTGTCGGCATACCAGCGGGATGCCCAGTCCTTGACGACGCCCAGGCGTATACCGGTTGGATGTACTTTCTGACCCATAGCTACTCACTCGTCTCCGACGCGGATCGTGATGTGACTGTTCCGCTTGATGATGCGCGCGCCACGGCCCTTGGCACGGGCACGATAGCGACGGAACGTCGGCGCCTCGTTGACCTCGACCGTTGCGACCTTCAGTTCATCGATATCCGCACCGTGGTTGTGCTCGGCATTTGCAATAGCCGACTCCAGAACCTTCCTGACGATGCGCGCGCTCTTCTTCGGCGAGAACGTCAGTGTCCGCAGGGCCTCGTCCACCGATCTGCCCCGGATGACGTCGGCCACGAGGCGGCACTTCTGCGGCGAAATGCGCGCGTATCGTAATGTCGCTGCTACTTGCATAATTCCTTGTCCTCGTCGCGGCTGCCGTAGGAGGGCCTTCAGTCACGGCTGCCGTAGGAGGGCCTTCAGGCCCGATTCCGGTCGCGGCTAAAGCCGCTCCTACAAGCCGCTCCTACAAGCCGCTCCTACTTGGTTTTTCTGTCACCCGAGTGCCCCCTGAACGTGCGCGTCATCGCGAACTCGCCCAGCTTGTGACCGACCATGTTCTCCGAGATCAGAACCGGCACATGCTGGCGCCCGTTATGGACGGCAACCGTCAGGCCGACCATGTCCGGCAGGATCACGGAGCGACGCGACCAGGTCTTGATCGGACGGCGATCGTTGTTCTTGGCTGCTGCGGCCACCTTGTTCGCCAGATGCGTATCGACGAACGGGCCTTTTCTTACACTGCGTGGCATTTCCTAAGTCCTTTCCTTACTTGCGCTTGCGGCGCCGCACGATCATGCCGTCCGTGCGCTTGTTCGAACGCGTCTTGGCGCCCTTCGTCGGCGTGCCCCACGGGCTCACCGGGT
>JAKSCZ010000586.1 GCA_022360335.1 Pseudomonadota bacterium | reverse complement strand
GCCGCTTCCGCGCCGTCGCCGTCACCGCGCATCGACGATGCCTCACCCGGCACGTCGTCCGTGTAGGCGAGATTGTGCGTGTGTACGTGCTGGCCCGCACGAATCGCGCGACTCGCAACACCGATGACGTGTCCGTACTTCCGTATCGGGTCGCCCTCTTCGATATCGTGGACGGCGACCTTGTGGCCCACGGGAATATCGTCGCGGGACTTCAGGCGGCGGTCGATGCGATCGTCGATCGCAAGCGCCTGCAGCGCGATGGCGACCGAATCGTCGGGATGCATCGACAGCACTCGATCCTCATGTGCCAAGCGAGACGCCATACAAAAGCTTCCTACCAATTGAACATCGTGCCGTCGGCGAGCCGATTGACGGGCAGGTAGGCGCGTTTGTACGGATACTTGCCCGCCAGTTTTTCGTCGATCTCGACGCCGTGACCCGGCTTGTCGCCGGTGCGCAGATAGCCGTCCGAGAACTCGTAATCGTGCGGGAACACTTCGTCGGTCTCGGGCGTGTGGCGCATGTACTCCTGAATGCCGAAATTGGGCACCCAGGTATCGAAGTGCACGGCTGCACCCAGTGTGACCGGACTCAGGTCGGTGGCGCCGTGAAACCCGGTCCTGACGTGATAGAGTTCCGCCAGGTGCGCGATGCGCCGCAGGTGCGAGATTCCGCCGCCGTGCACGATCGTGGTTCGAATGTAGTCGATCAACTGCTCGGTGATCAGCTGCTGGCAGTCGTGAATCGAGGCGAACACTTCGCCGACCGCGAGCGGCGTGACCGTGTGTTGGCGTATCAGCCGGAAACTCTCCTGCAGTTCGGCCGTCACGGCGTCCTCGAGCCAGAACAGGCGAAACGGTTCCAGCGACTTGCCGAGCCGGGCGGCCTCGATCGGAGTCAGGCGATGGTGCGCATCGTGCAGCAGGTGGTGCTCGTCGCCGTATTGCTCGCGCAGTGCATCGAACAGCTGCGGCACGAACACGAGGTATTTTTCGGTCGACCAGCGATTCTCGGTGGGCAGGCCGGCGTCCGCGGGTTCGTAGAACAGCTTGTCGCCCGAAACGCCGTAGGTGCTGTCGAGCCCCGGCACGCCGGACTGCGCCCGTATCGCCTTGTAACCCATGTCGATGTATCGCCCGGCCTCGTCGACCGTTTCGGCGATGTCGGCGCCGTTCGCGTGCCCGTACACCATGACGCCGTCGCGGCTGCGGCCGCCGAGCAACTGGTACAGCGGCATCCCGGCTGCCTTGGCCTTGATATCCCAAAGAGCGACGTCGATCGCCGCCAATGCGGTCATACCAATCGATCCGCGCCGCCAGTACGCACCGCGGTAGAAATACTGCCAGAGGTCTTCGATTTGCTGCGCGTCGCGGCCGATCAGACAGGGGATCAGGTGATCTTCCAGGCAACTGACCACGGCCTTCTCACGGCCGTTCAAGGTAGCGTCGCCGATACCCGTGAGCCCCTGATCGGTGGATATCTTCAGCGTGACGAAGTTGCGGCCGGGGCTGCAGACGATCGCTTCGGCGGCGACGATTTTCAGCGTTTCACCGGCAGCCACGTCGACACCTGCTACGCATCGGGAGAAAAAATTCTGCTTGCACCGTCGATCCCGTTCATTATAGATTGGTCTGACCGATTCGCCTATACAATAACTGGTCAAGCCAATTGAATCAACCGACGACTGCCGCAAGATTCGGCCGATCCCGGCCAGGGCCGGCGGCTCTCGCGCGGTCTGGCCGGCGTTATCTGCAAATCGCAGACGAACTGACCGATACGATTCAATCCAAGGGCATGCGGCGCGGGGACCGGCTATCGTCGGAACGCGAGCTGGCGAGCCGCTTCGACGTCAGCCGGCAGACCGTGCGCGAAGCGCTGGTTGCCCTGGAGGTCGCCGGGATCGTCGAGATCCGGCTCGGCTCCGGGGTCTACGTGCGTTCGACGACGGTCACCGAGGCCCACCCCGGCTACGAAGACGAACCCGGCCCGCTGGAAATACTCGAAGCGCGCAAGAGCTTCGAAGGCGAAGCGGCGGCGCTGGCCGCCGAGCGAATCGGTAACGAGGAGCTGCAGCAGCTGCAAAGCCGGCTGCGCCTCATGCGCGAGGCCGCCGAAAAAGGCGATACGGAGCAGACCGAGGACCACGATCGCCGTTTTCATCTCGCCATTGCGGAGGCCAGTCGGAACAGCGCCGTTCACAGCACCGTCGATCGCCTCTGGCGATTGCGCAGCAAATCGGAAATCAGCCGCTCGTTTCATGCGCGCGCCCGGGAGCAGGGATCCAAACCGAACATCGCGGATCACGAGCGCATACTGCGGGCCCTGGTGCGACGCGAGCCCGAAGCCGCCCGCGATGCGATGAGGACGCATATTGGACGTGTTTACGACGAGTTTTCGCGGTTTTCGCTCGCCTGACGCTCGTCGCGGCGCGATGCCGGTAGCCGTGGCTCGGGCAGCGATGGCTGTACTGGTCCTCGATTTGCTGCTGACCAGCGCTCCGTCGAGCGCCGGAACGGTGCTGCGTATCGCGGATACGCAACCGGCAGACTATCCCACCGTACTCGCTTTGGAGTACATGGCGG
>JAKSCZ010000195.1 GCA_022360335.1 Pseudomonadota bacterium | reverse complement strand
CTCAGCCGCCGCGGCCGCGTTTCTCGCCCCGGCCCGCGGGTCCGGGCCGGTCCGTCGTCTTCATGCTGCCCTCGACGACGGCCCCCCGGGCGACGGCGATGACGGTGCCCGTCACGGTGCCTGCGATACGCGCAGACTCGGCGATCTCGACCATGCCCGAGGCGATTATGTCGCCTTCGACTCGTCCCGAGACGACGACGTTGTCCGCCTTGATCGTGCCGCGCCACAGTCCGTCCCGGGCGAGAGAGACCGTGCCGTCGACGTCGCAGTCACCGTCGACCTCGCCGCAGATCCGATAGTCACCGCCGCCCGATACGACGCCGGAAATCCTGCAGCCTTCGTTGATGAACGTGGGCGCGCCGGAGGCGCGGTCGAGGAAACGCCGGAGTTTCGACTCGTTCATGCGGCGTAGTCTACTGACTCGCTGCAGGCGTAGCCAGGCGACCCGACCGGGACCGGTGCGCGCCGGACGCAGCGGGCCGGTTATGGTAAAACTGCACGTCGGCCGATTGATCCGTTTCCGAAGGATTGAGCATTGAAGCAGGGATTTGAGCAGCGCCTGGAGGCGGTCGCCGCCGCCGGCTCCCCTGTCCTGGCCGGTGGGCTGAAGGGGGTCGAGAAAGAAGCCCTGCGCATCACTCCGGACGGGTTCCTCGCGCAGACGCCGCACCCCGTCGACCTCGGCTCGGCCCTGACCAACCGGTACATCACGACGGACTTTTCCGAAGCGCTGCTCGAATTCGTGACGCCGGCGTTTCCGGCCACGTGGGAGGCGCTGCGTTTCCTTTGCGATATCCATCAATTCACGTACGCGCGCCTCGGCGACGAGTTGTTATGGACCGCCAGCATGCCGTGTCGCGTGCCGGCCGACCGCGACATTCCGCTCGCACGTTACGGCAGGTCGAACGTCGGCCGCATGAAAACGATCTATCGTCGCGGTCTCGGCCACCGTTACGGCCGCGAGATGCAGGTCATCGCGGGGATACACTTCAACTACTCGCTGCCCGGCGAGTTCTGGCCGGCCTACCGCGACGTCCTCGGAAACGGGCAGGAAGAGGCGGCGTTCCGGTCGGATTGCTACCTCGCGATGATCCGGAATTTTCGGCGCATGGGGTGGATCGTACTGTACCTGTTCGGATCGTCGCCCGCCGTCTGCAAGTCGTTCGCCGGGGCGGCGGCCGGCCTGCCGTCGCTCGATGCGGATACATGGTACGAGCCCTGGGCGACGTCGCTGCGGATGAGCGATCTCGGGTACAGCAACCGGAATCAGTCGGGCATCGATATATCGCTCAACAGTCTCGACGAGTACGTCAGGGACCTGAGCGACGCGATCTGTACGCCCGAACCGGCCTACGAGGACATCGGCGTCAAGATCGACGGGCGCTATCGCCAGCTGAACGCGAACCTGTTGCAGATCGAAAACGAATACTATTCACCGGTGCGCCCGAAACGCGTGGCGCGCTCGGGCGAACAGCCCACTGCCGCACTGCGTCGCGGCGGCATCGAGTACGTCGAAGTCCGCTCGCTCGACATCAGCCCGCTGGACCCGTCGGGTATCAACCAGAATACGATGCGCTTCGTCGAGGCTTTCCTCGTGTATTGCCTGCTCGAGGACAGCCCGAAGATCGGTCCTGCGGAGTTCGACGATATCCGGACGAACCACGCGGGTACGGCAAAACGCGGGCGCGACCCCGATTTCCGGCTCCGGCGCAATGGCGAGCCGGTGACACTGCGGGACTGGGCGAGTGAGATCCTGAACAAGGTGCTGGCGGTGGCGCGGGCGATCGATCGTCACGGCGGCGACGACAGCTACGCGGCCGCCGTCGGCCACCAGCAACTGGCCGTCGACGAACCCGGGTCGACGCCGTCGGCCCGTATCGTCGCCGAGCTCAGGGACACCGACAGCAGCTTCTTCGAGTTTGCACTGGAAACGGCGCGCCGCCACCGCGATTATTTCGGCAGCATCGCCCCGCTGCGCGAAACGCAGGAACGTCTGCTGACCGAAGAAGCCGCGGCTTCGGTCGAGCGGCAACGCACGGTCGAGGCATCCGACGACATATCGCTCGACGACTACCTGCAACGCTACTTCAGCGCCTGCTGATAGCGGACGGTCAGAACGGCAGCGGTGTGCCGTTGTCCCAGGCGTAGCCGCGATGCAGGGACTGCAAGCGGCGGGTCGTCTCGCCGACCTCGCCGTCACCGATCGCGCGTCCGTCCGCTTCGAGCACCGGAGTCAGTTCGCCCATCGTGCCGCTCGTGAATACCTCCTCAGCCGTATACAACTCGGTCAGGGAGAGGTTCTTCTCGGCCCACGGGATTCCCTCCGCGTCACAGATGTGAAGGATCATCCGCCGCGTCAGACCGGGCAGACACGCGTCGGCGTGCGGCGGCAGAACGACGCCGCCGCGTACGAGGAACAGGTTCGTATCGTTGGTTTCCGAAACGAAGCCGTTGACGTCGAGCATGACGGCCGCGTCGACGCCGGCGACGTTGGCCTCGATGCAGGCGAGGAT
>JAKSCZ010000532.1 GCA_022360335.1 Pseudomonadota bacterium | reverse complement strand
TCCAGTCTAAAGGTGACTGGCACCTTTAGACTGGAAATAAGGTGACTGACACCGTATTTTCGTTGCGACAGAAATAACGGAAAATTCACTATGAAAATGACGCCGGCGGTGGAAAAGTACGTCCTGCACTGGGGGGAAATGGGTACTCGTTGGGGTACGAACAGAACCGTCGCGCAGATTCAGGCGCTCCTGTACCTGTCACCCGAACCGCTGCGCGCCGACGAGATCGTCGGGCTCCTGTCGGTGGCTCGCTCGAACGTCAGCACGAGCATCCGCGAACTGCAGAGCTACGGGCTCGTCCGCATGACGCACGTGCTCGGTGACCGTCGAGACTATTTCGAGTCATTGCACGACGTCTGGGAGTTGTTCCGTGTCATCATCGAGCAACGCAAGCAACGCGAACTCAACCCGACGCTGACCATGCTGCGCGCCTGCGCACAGGAGATCTCGGCGGAAAGCGAGACCGACCCCGTGACCAAGGGACGCATCCGAGACATGCTGGCTTTCGTCGAGACCACGAGTCACTGGTACGAGGAGATTCGCGACATACCGACCGGCACGCTGACCAAGCTCATGGCGCTCGGCAGGAAGATCACCCGATTGGTCACGACGTAGCTCAGCAGCTCGGGCGGCCTGCTCACGCAAGCGGCGAGCAGCAAGCGGACCCGTATAAAAAATGCCGCCCGGAATACGGGCGGCACAGTAAGCAGAAGATGTAACCGGCTGAGTTCGGGTCGCGGTCGAATGACTGAAACATCACTGTCGCATGCATTCGGCGGTGTCCCTTACCCGGCTTGCAATCCGCTTCATCAAAGAAACTGTCCGGTTGCAGGATTCCGGCCATTCGGGCGGCGTGCTGAGAGGTGTCACGCGATACCCGCCTTTGACTCACGCATCCGGCATGGCGGTCGCCCGCTTTGCCTTCTTACATCTCATCTCCGTGCGTACCGAATTGGTACGCCGGCAATCCTACTACATCTTGTATTGGAAGGCGAGCAATGCACTATATCTGGGAGCGGTCTCGAAAATACTCGCGACCGCTTCCAGCCGTATTTCCGATATTCCGGCGACGACCGGCCCCGAAACAGTTAGGCTTGCCGTCCGCATCGATGCCAGGGGAGCACATTTTGAACGACGCACAACTCCACGACCGCAGCCGGCACCAGATCGTCGGCCTGATCCTGGGACCACTGCTCGCGATCGCCATGTTGTTGTCCGACCCGCCCCAGGGACTCTCCCAGGCCGGCTGGTCGTCGGCCGCAATCGGCATCCTGATGGCCGTGTGGTGGGCTACCGAGGCCGTCCCGATTGCCGTCACGGCGCTGTTGCCGATCGTCGTCTTTCCGCTGCTCGATGTCGCGACGATTCACGATGCGACGGCACCGTACGCGAACAAGGTGATCTACCTGTTCCTCGGCGGCTTCATCGTCGCGTTCGCGATGCAACGCTGGAACCTGCATCGTCGTATCGCTCTGTGGGTGCTGCAACACGTCGGCGGCAACGGCCGCTCGCTCGTCGGCGGCTTCATGCTCGCGAGCGCCGCCGTGAGCATGTGGGTAATGAACACCTCGACGACGATGATGATGCTGCCGATTGCGGTGTCGATCATCGGCGTCATCCACGGCACCGTCGGCGACCTCGATGACGAAGGCAGGAAGAACTTCCAATACTCCCTGCTGCTCGGCGTGGCTTACGGCGCAACGATCGGCGGCATGGCAACGCTGGTGGGGACGGCGCCGAACGCGATCATGGTCGGTTTCATGCAGGAGACCTACGGCACGGAGATCGATTTTTCGAGCTGGATGCTGGTCGGTGTGCCCCTGACGGCCCTGATGCTGCCGCTGGCGTGGTTCGTACTGACGCGCGTCGCGTTCAGGGTCGACTTCGAAACCTCCGGTGAAAGCAGGGCCGCGTTGGTGCGTATGCGGGACGAACTCGGGCCGATCTCGATGCCCGAGAAAAGAGTGGCGGCGGTGTTCGTCGTCATGGCCGCCGCGTGGGTGCTCCGCCCCCTGCTCGTAAAAGTGCCGGGGCTCGCGGCCCTCGATGACTCCGCGATCGCAATCGCCGGCGCGATCATGCTGTTCGTCGTTCCGAGCGGCGACAGGGAGGATCCGCTGCTGCTGCGCTGGCGGTACGCAGAGCAACTGCCGTTCGGCATATTGCTCCTGTTCGGCGGCGGGATGTCGCTGGCACGACAGGTATCGGATACCGGTCTCGCGGTGTGGATCGGAGGCAACCTCGAAGCGATCGGGTCCCTGCCGCTGCCCGCGATCGTCGTCATCGCGGCGGCGATGATCATTTTCCTGACCGAACTGACGAGCAATATCGCCACGACGACGACGTTCCTGCCCGTCGTCGCTGCGGTTGCCGTCGAGTCCGGCATCGATCCGATCGTGTTGACCGTTCCCATCACGTTTGCGGCGAGCTGCGCCTTCATGCTCCCTGTCGCGACGCCGCCGAATGCGATCGTCTTCGGATCGGGCATGCTCACCATCCCGAAGATGGTCCGCGCCGGCATGATGCTCAATCTCGTCGGCATATTCGTCGTCTCTCTGGTTGCCCTGTATCTCGGGCCCCGATTTCTCTAGGAGACCGTCGTGACCGGCGATTTCGACGTGGGCAGGAAAAACGAGGTCCGGCAGCTGCGCGAGTAGGAGCGGCTTCAGCCGCGCACTGTCCATCATCTTCCGCCGCGAACGAACTCGGGCCTGAAGGCCCGCCTACAAC